>SDZZ01000301.1 GCA_004173255.1 Chitinophagaceae bacterium
ATAATTACGGACAGTAATCCTTCCGGTGAAAGAAAGCTATAATGGGAAGCCAGCAAAATATGATCGACCAACGGCGCGAATAGTAGATGAATTTAAACATAAAAAAACGGTTATC
Organism: Chitinophagaceae bacterium; assembly: GCA_004173255.1. GTDB lineage: Bacteria > Bacteroidota > Bacteroidia > Chitinophagales > Chitinophagaceae > JBEVJC01. The sequence continues at coordinate 116 of SDZZ01000301.1, forward strand.
GACTATTCCCGCCGTTGCTCTACTATTTTTTTCCAGGATAGAAGACAGGTTTAGTATTGCGGAAGAAACAGTTTTATCAATTTAAAATTTACCAGCATGAAAAAGTTAACCGTTATGATCGCCGCAATACTCGCATTTGCAGCATTTGGGTTTACCCCGAAGTATGGGCTCGACCGGTACGAGGTTTTCCTGAACCAGGAGCTCATCGCTAAAATTTGGGTGAACCAGCCAGACAAGGAGCGGGTGTTGCAACTGGGCAAGGCAAAACCGGCAGATCACCTTCGGGTAAAGTACATCCATTGTAACAACAACGGAGCAGGCACCGGCCGCAGTATCAGTTTGCAGGACCAAAATGGAAACGTACTGAAGACCTGGACCTTCGCCAATCCATCCGGTTCTTACGCGGGAATGCCGATAGTGGTCAGTGAATTGCAGAAGATGGAACAGTCGCACCCGGGTGACAAACTCGTGCTGTATTATCATTCAAAGGAACTATTGAAGGCAGAACTACTGGCCAGGCTTAATTTTTAATACAGCCTTGGGCATTTAAAAGTCTGCCTTTGTTTGTGATCAGTGCTTTCCATTTCCGCCGGATGAAGAGGAATTAACCCTCGAAAACCGAACTCACCGGTCAGAACTAACTAAAAAATAATATCAGGAACTTTTTATTTCGCCAGATCAACAGAACTTCGGGACAGATTTAATGTTTTCAATCACGTTCAGATGAAGTTTTTATTTATAACTGTTCTTGCATTTATCGCTTATGGTGGATTATCACAATTACCTGCCGGCAAGGTGAACGTTTTCCTGGGCACGTCGGGTGACCATGGCCAGTTGTCACCCGCTGCCTCCTCCCCGTTTGGCATGCTCAGTATTGCGCCCCAAACATACCCTAACCAGCATACAGGCTATGAATACCGTGCAAAGACCTTCCTGGGCTTTACCCACAATCGGTTTGAAGGCGTTGGTTGCACCGGCAGTGGCGGCAATATAATGATCACCCCATGGATGGGTACCCCATCATCCTCCGTGCTTATAAAACAATCGGAACAGGCTGCACCCGGAAGATATTCGGTAAGCTTCACGAATGGGATGAACGCGTCTTTTGTAGTATCGGGCAACAGCAGCATGGAGGGCTACCAGTTTCCCACGGGTAAACCAAAAGGATTTGTAGTTGACCTGGCACATACTTTATCGAACCGGTTTGTAGCCGAAGAACATACCGTATCTACCAACAGCGTCAACGGGTGGATCGATTCGAAAACAACCTGTAATGCAGGTACCTACCGCGTTTACTATTACCTGTCGATTCCTCCCGGCTTGAGCATAGTCGACAGTGGTAACCACAAACTGTTCCTGGGCGCAAACCCGCTTACAACGAAGGTGCAGATGAAGATCGCCTTGTCATCGGTCGATGTGGAACACGCAAAGGCCGCCATCCCGGCCATTTCCGTTGCCGCGATGAAAACCGGTGGCAGCAACGACTGGAACGCCGTGCTGGACGGAATCAAAGTGAAAGGCGACCCGAAAGAGGAAAAGTTATTTTACTCACTTTTTTACCGGACCCTGCAGTCGCCCTACCTGATTTCAGAAAAGGATGGAACCTACCGCGCAACAGACGGCAGCCTTCAAAAAACAACTACAGAGGTCTACAACGGGTGGGCTATCTGGGATAATTACCGTACACAACTGCCGTTACTCGAGTTGTTGTACCCGGATCGTTACCAGTCGATCGTCAACTCGCTGGTTGGCTTATATAAGACCGGTAAAAAAGATTATGCCACCCAGCATGAACCATCCAACACGGTGCGCACCGAACACGCCATCGTTGTTTTGCTGGACGCCTACCGTAAAGGATACAAGGTCGATTTTGCCGGGATCAGGGATTCACTGGTTGCCGAGCAATCACGACTGGATTTTTCGCACCCCGACAAAGCCCTGGAAAGTAGTTACGACACCTGGGCACTTTCACAGATCATGGAAATCATTGGCGATAAAGGCCAGACTGAACATTTCCGTGAAATCGCCAGCCACTGGAAAGTGTACTGGCAGAAAGACTTTATGGACACCGGAAAACCGGACGTTGACAAAGTTGGAGCCCGGGGTATGTACCAGGGAACCGTGTGGCAATATCGGTGGCTGGTCCCTTTTGATATGAAAGGGTTGGTTGCTGAAGCAGGCGGAGAACAGGCCTACATCAGCCAACTCGATGAATTTTTTACCCGCGACCTGTACAATCACGCCAATGAAACAGACATCCAGGTTCCGTTAATGTATAATATAACCAGCCAGCCATGGAAGTCGCAGGACATGGTGGTAAAATATGCAGCGGATACGGTAGTGCAGTACTATTTCAATGATAATAGCCGCGGTATAGATCCGTTTGTTGACCGTGTATACCGGAATGCACCCGATACTTACATCCGCACAATGGATGATGATGCCGGTGCAATGTCGGCCTGGTATGTGTTTGCCGCCTGCGGTATTATGCCTGCCTGTGTTGGATGGCCCGTGTATTACCTCAACGTTCCGCTGTTTGACGAAGTCAGTATCGGAAATAGGGCCAGGCCATTTGTGATCAGGGTAAAAAACCGGAGCCTGGCAAAGAGGTATATCCAGTCGGCACGGCTGAATGGCACTCCCCTTACGCGCAACTGGTTAACCCATCAGGAAATCAGTAACGGTGGGGTACTTGAAATTACCGCAGGTGACCAACCATCAACAACCTTTGGAGTCAATGACCGCTGGATTTCAGAATTGAAGTAAAAGGAAGGTTCATCTTTCATCCGGCCCGGATGCTGTCGTATCGTCGTCCGATACACTGAGATACCCGCCCGCTTTCATTTTCCCAAGAGCCGTAACCAACCAGTTTGAATATACCCGGGCACCACCTTCATTAAAATGATTGGCATTCATCAGGTATTTTTTATCAGTTATGTTTTGCACCAGTTCCGGCGTCAGTTCGATCCTGTCTTGCAACGGCAGCGAATTATAAACCGGGATCACCAGCCGGCGCTCCATTTCTGACCCAAAAGTAACCGGCATAAAAAAGATGATACGCGTATTGGTACCAGCTGCCATCTTTTGCAACTCCTGGAAATAAAAGCGGTATTCTTCCACGGCCTGCGGGTTCATATAGCTGCTGAGCTCCGGCCAGCGAAGGATTGATTTATCCGACGAATATCCATTTTCCGGCCAGGCAATGAAACCGTAATCCGGATGCCTGCCCGGGGCGTTATGGAGTACAGCATTTCGAAGCTGGTCATAATAAAAAATGCGGGCAGAAAAGAAATGATTGGCGAATTCGCCCGAGAGGAGCAATTGGTCCCGCAGGTTGCGGTTTTTATAAAACCTGCGGGCGGTTCGGTACATGTCCGCTTCAATCGACGGCCTTTGTTCAAAAATATCGACCGGCATTTCCGTGAGCATAGCTGATAGCTCGATGAACAGGATTTTTGGCAGATGGCTTTTCATCAATTCTGCCGCAACAAAACAGTTGGTAAGGAACGTGGCACCCGAGACACCGAGGTTATGGATGCCTTGTTTGTGGAGACCACTGGCGAGCAGGCTTGTGTCTACGCTCATCTGTACCCTGCTCGACCCAATAAAATACCAGCCGGTATCAGCAGCATCCGGCTCTGGAATCCGGAAATACTGGCTGGCCGACCGGGCCCTCAGCTTCCTGGTAAGCGATGAAAGGAAAATGACCGGGCAGGCCATAATAGCAAAAAAGAGAACAAGTTTTCCAATCGTTCGTTTCATGCAAGTATTAAAATTGTGTGTAGTAATTATTGATTGCGTCGATCACTCCGATGGAAACGATAGCCAGTGCAAGGAAGATATAAACTCCCCACCTAAAAAATACAGGCCGGTTATCGAGATAATCGTCAAATTTCAATTGGCCCGCGCGTGCATAAAGCCAGTCAAGCACCAGGAAACCGGCCGCCAGTACGGTCAGGGTGTTCAGGTTCTCGCGAAAGAAATTGTCCGGGAAAGCAGCGTCAGTCATCAGCAACCGGTTATAAAGTGATGGAAGATCGGGACTGATAAACACAAGGGCCAGGAGTGACGCAAAGAACAGGTGATACAAAACACCGGCCTTTCTCCGGAAGGCTGGCCAGGGAAGTTGTTGCACCCTGACCTTTTTTTCAATGATGATCCAGCACGCATTCAGCACTCCCCATACCAGGAATACGTTGGTGAGTCCATGCCACATGGCAATCAACAGGAAAGTGGCTAGCAGGATGACGTTCGTGTACCTCCTGCTGCGATCGCTTTTTGCGAGGGGGAAAAAGAAGTAATCGCGGAACCACTCATTCAGCGTGATGTGCCAGCCACTCCAGAAATCCTGCCTTGAATGGGCAAGATAGATCCTATTCCGGAAATTATCTTTCAACTCAACATTGAAGATCTTTGACACGCCCTGGAAAATATCAATAAAGGAACTGAAATTGAGATAGAGGTAAATAAAAAATACAAGGCCCGCAAACAGGAAACAGATTCCACCCAGGTTGCTGGCCAGTAAAACCTGCAACAGCCAGGAGGCCCGCTGGGCAAGGATCAGTTGCTTAAAGATACCTAGTAAAATCAGCCGGAGACCTTTCGCCATTCCTTTGTCGGTAACCCTGGCCTGCCTGAACTGGCCCATCAGGTATTTTGCGCGGTGTAATGGACCGGATACAGCACAGGGAAAATACAAAAGGTACAGCGCAAGCATGGCCAGGTTATCTTCTGGCTGGATGTATCGGCGTTTAACATCTATCAGGTAACCAAGTGCGTTAAAGGTGAAGTAGGAAAGCCCGATAAACTGGAACAGTGCCCGGAATTTTTCCTGGTTCACAAATACCTGGCCGCCCGGATTTTCCTGGAGAAAATGAAGTCCGGAATCAGTCAGTTTGAGCACCAGCAGTGGAGCAAGCGTAAGCGTTATAACAAGCCAGCTGCGCGCCGGGTACTTCTTCATAACAAAAGCCAGGCAATACACCATCAGGATGAAACCCATAATCACCAGCACCTGCATACCGGTCAGGTAGGTATAGAACAGCAGGGAGGTAACCAGTAAACCTTTCCACTTGTGTGCTGGTTTAAAAAATGAAGTAGCCAGCACTGACAACAGGATGTACAGTACCAGCACCAGGAAGTCGAGCTTAGGCATATGCCCGTTTCTTTAGCCACACGGACTCGATTGTACGCATCATGATCTGTCTCGCATACCTGACACGTGAACGATCAGGCGTGTCGTACGCGCGAAGGAACTGGATAATCGGTTTCAGGCAATGTCTCATCTCCTGGCGGGCAATATAGGTACCGGCACATACATGATTGCCTGCGCCGAAAGCCAGATGGTTATTAGGGCTGCGGGATAAAACAAGTTCGTCCGGGTTTTTAAAAACGTCCGGGTCACGGTTAGCGCTGGCAAGGCAAAGGAATACTTTTGAATTTTCCGGTATAAACTGATCACCTACCATCATCGGTTCCCCGGTAACACGAATGGTGTACTGCAAGGGTGCGGTGAAACGGAAAAGTTCTTCGATGGCTA
>SDZZ01000837.1 GCA_004173255.1 Chitinophagaceae bacterium
TTATCGTCGGAATAAAAGGCATCATTCCAGGCAATGCCCTTGGAGATCAGGATGTCTTTATAGTTGGCATTACGCCCATCAATGAACAGTTGTGCAAACTCCGTTGAGTTCAGCAGGTCAACCTTGTTGGCCATCTGCTGGAGACTCAGCTGGTAATCATACTGCAACTGGCCCTTACCCTGTTTGCCCCGTTTGGTAGTAATGATCACCACACCGCCCGATGCCCGGGATCCGTAAATAGCCGCGGACGCCGCGTCTTTCAGGATTTCGATCGATTCAATATCATCCGGGTTGATAAAAATATCGTTACCACCGGTGTTGGGATTGTAACCACCGGTACCATTTCCGCCATTTCCCTGTCCCTGGCTGATATTTCCACCCAGCGGATATCCGTCGATCACATACAGCGGCTCGGAGCTCGCGTTGATGGAGCCGATACCGCGAACGCGGATTTTTGCACCGGCGTATGGAGCACCACTGACCTGTGAAACCTGTACCCCTGCCACCTTTCCGACCAGTGCCTGGCTCAGGGTCGGACTTGAAAGGTTCAGTTCCTTTGCCTTCACGCTGGACACAGCGCCGGTGATATCACTTTTACGGAGGCGGGAGTAACCGATAGACACCACCTCGTCGAGCATACGTACGCTGTCGATCAGGGTGATGTTGATAATGCCGCGGTTGTTTACGCGCACTTCCTGCGCGTTGAAACCAGTGGCGGAGAAGACGAGCACCGCCTCATTGGTTGTTTCGAGACTGTATGCACCTGAGGCATCAGTTGCTGTTCCATTCGTTCCGTTTTTCACCGTGACCGATACACCTTCGATCGGCGTATTATTGGATTTGGTCACCAGGCCCTTTACCGTCAGCGATTGCTGTGCAAACAGCCAGCCACTGCAAAGGAGTGCCATGGAAAGTAAAACGGACTTGGTGCAGGGCAGCCCGATCCGTTTTTTTAAGTGTTGTTGAAGCATAGTTTTGTTTTTAAAACAGTTGAATTATTGCTGATGTAATTTGTTTATGTTGTCATCCCGGCGGGGCAATCTTGTCATCCCGTAGGGACCTCTTGTCATCCCGGAGGGACCTCACCACCCCACCTCCACCATATTCACATTATTTTTCCTTGGGCTCGACACCGCGATCCCCGTCTTGTCATTCCCTGA
>SDZZ01000302.1 GCA_004173255.1 Chitinophagaceae bacterium
GAAGAGCAGTATATTTGGCAGCTCTCATGATTTCTAGCTCGTTGCAGGACTTTGAACAGCAGGGGATTCGGTAGTTCCCAAGTTGGGGAGGAATCTGCTGCAGAGGATCAGGCTAATCTTGCTGCACACGATGACCACAAGTCAAGCTGAAAAAGGGGACCCAACAGACCCCTGCCAAAGGCAAGCAGTGCTTTTTTGCATCAATAAAGCTGAAAGTGGCTCTTCTGGCATCATGCAGCGTCACCACGACCCAAACCTGCCTTACCTATGCCTTAGTACACGATGTGAAGCCGGGCAGCAAGCTGAAAGTCGAACAGCGTCCCCAAAATGACCCAAAAATGGGGGATTTTGTGGTGGATCTGAATGTTGAATACGGTTGTCACGTGGGTAGAGTGAGTAATCCGCGTCATCAACTCTCCAGTTTTCCGGTAGTACGCAATCAGACCTTTCAAAAGCTTGCAAGCCAAACACACACTCACAAAGCCTCCAAACTCAGCAGTCCCGCGAATATACCCCGCACCGGCTTCCATACCTCAGAATGGGCTTCTCCAAGGTGGCATCGCTCTCACGCTTCTCAGGCAAGGCAGCCGTCGCGACAGTCGCTGCAGGCTGTGTGGCCGCAGGATATGTCGGGTATCGCCTGTACGCCAGAAGAGCCCGTGTTCTCGAAGTCAGGGAGCCCCTCGGGGAAGGCTTCGGTCCAGCCATGGAGGACGAACTCGGTGAGCGTCCTTCCTGATACCGTGTCACTCCAGTGAAATTAGCACCCGCACCACAACACACAGTCGTAGCTCGTCCTTCTGGCTCAGATTCCGTGACAAGGATGTCCACCAAAAATTGCATGCAATCTGCTTCCACTTGGTCTGCCTCTGACCTACATGTAGCGTCTGTCTTTCTGGTTCACTGTTCACTGCAGGAAGCAGTGGCCAACATGTGCCATACACTCTTTATTCTCAGCCGGAGCACTCATCTTCATCACCCTCTTTCTTTTCGACAACAGTGTGCGATTGCAAGTGCTTTCAAGGTCCAAGCAAGCGAATCTTACACATGCTTTACTACTTCCGTTTTGCCAAAACCAGTCGTTCCATCAGTATTCAATACTTTGGTGGTGACGCATCAATTGGCTTGGCATAAAAATTGAACTACCATGTTGTATCTGCAGTGCTCCGCGGGACATAAAAGCGCTTTCCGCTGGCTATGTTGTGCGGTAAGCACGAAAGCACGACTTCACCCATCACTTCTTCCAAGGCACTTGAGACATAGTCAATAGAAACGTATCATCGGCTTTTGACACGTGGTCCATAAATTTTGAACAGAATGCCAGCAAAGACAAGCGACCTCCAGATAGGTGTCTCGGTACGGAGAAAGAGGCGAGACATTCATCCTTGTGCTTCATTTTTGGAACTCTCTGCCTTGAGAGTTGTGGTACAGGTGGAAAGTGCAAGATCGGGCGTTTTCCCGATGCATCAGATGAATCCAAAGGTCGACGCCTACTTTGACACCGTTAAAAAATACCGGAAGGAACTGGAAAAACTGCGGAAGATCGCGCTGGACTGCGGGCTTACCGAGGAATTAAAATGGCATGCCCCGGTGTACACCTACAACGGAACAAACCTGGCAGTGATTGGCGAGCTCAGCGACCATTTCGTATTCAGTTTTTTCAAGGGTGCGCTGCTGTCTGACCCACACGGCATCCTGGAAAAACCGGGTGAAAATACTCAATCCGCCCGGACCATCAGGCTTCAGAATTCCGCACAGGTCAGCGAACTTGAACCCGTGATTAAGGCTTATGTGTTTGAAGCCATTGAAGCAGAAAAAGCCGGGCTCAAAGTTAAACTCAAAAAAATTGAAGAACGGTCGATCCCTGATGAGCTGAACGAGGCGTATAAAAAATCTGCCGGGTTGAAGAAAGCTTTTGAATCGTTGACCCCGGGCCGCCAGCGTGCCTACCTGCTGCATTTTGAAAGCGCCAAACAATCAGCAACCCGGAGTGCCAGGATTGAAAAATGGATTCCGCAGATTATGAAAGGCAAAGGCATGATGGATCGTTGACTGCACGACAACTCATTGACCAAACGAGCCAATCATTAAGCTACAGTGTTGGACGAATGTTGAATGATTGCAAAGGACTGAGTTGCTCACCTGGTGCAACGAACTTTCCAGCCGGGTCCCTTACCTACCCCGTATTTCGTTGCAAAATCCTGCATGTTCAACGCAAATGAAAGCTCAAGCAGGCTATTCAGGTATGCCAGTGGTTGCCCCTCGGGTACTGCACCAAAAGTGGAGACGTATGGCATACGTTCTTTTAATATGGATTGATTGTCATGCAGGATTTCAACGGTTAATGAATCCCCCGCTTTCAGCCCGGTAAGTTTCAGCAGGGAATCGGATATATTGGTCCATACGTTGCCGTAAGCCCGGTCCAGCGCAGGTATGCCGCCCTGGAGTATGGGCCCATCGGGCGTTTTGTTGTACGATGCTTCCACAAATGCCAGTGCCACAGGCGGGGTGCTGCTGATTGGACCAACCTCATCAAAGCTGATTTTGCCTGATGCAAGCCTGGCTGCAACATAGGCATACACATCCCTTCCATGGAACGTGTACGACTCGCCCGAGCCTTCACGCCGGTTAACTTTCTCGTCTATTTCACGGATAGTAATTATTCCCGGATCCTTCGCCACCAGCGTCAGCACTCCATTATCGGGGGTCACCACGTATTGGCCGTTGGTGAGCAGTGCTACGACCGATTTACGGCTGGTACCCACACCAGGATCAACAACCGAAACAAATACGGTTCCCATGGGCCAGTAACTGATCGTCTGGTTTAACCGGTATGCGGCTTCCCAGATATCATACGGTGGAATCTCGTGCGTGAGATCATACAACCCCAGCTCAGGGTCAACCGTTTTGGCCACGCCTTTCATTGCCGACACAGCACCATCTTTAAGGCCGAAATCCGTCTGGAAAACCAGCATCGGTTTATCTCGCCCAACACCACAACCGGCCAGTACAATGGCGATGAACATGCTGATAAGGAATTTCATCATTGGCTTTATTTTTCCTCATAAAGTTATTTAATCAGGTAATTCAATCCGCCGGATATTTGCCAGGCAAAGGAAATATATGGACCTGCAGGCAATACTGATAACCCGGCATTCAAAAGAAAGTACCGACGAACTGGTTCACTGGGTAGGCGAATCTCAAAAGCGGTTTGACAGATTATTTGCCTTTTTCACAGGGCCCGATGCCCGGCTCGCACAGGTTTCCGCGTGGCCGTTAAGTTACTGTGTGATTGAGCACCCCAGCCTGATCAAAAAGCATTGGAAAGAAACACTCGAGAACTTTGAAAAGCCGTTGATACACGATGCGATCAAACGAAATACACTCCGGCTACTGCAATCAGTTGAGATACCGGTCAAATACCATGGACGCGTTATGACCAAATGTTTTGACCTGATTTGTTCTCCTGCTGAAAAGCCCGCCATCAAAGCGTTTTCGCTTACCGTACTTGCGAACCTGGCAACCTTGTACCCGGAAATCAGGGAAGAACTGATCACCGTAATAGAAACCCAGTGGCCATTTGAAAAAGCTGCCTTCCGTTCGAGGGCGCGTAAAATCCTGAAGTTGTACAATGCCGGGATTCCCGCGGAATGACGACACCGTTGCCGTACCGCAATGCCGGGATTCCTACGGAATGACAATGACGTTGCGGCTTCAAACCGCGATTCCTACGGAATGACAACAACGTTGTGCTTCAACGCCGCGATTCCTTCGGAACGATCGCCACGTTGCCGACCGCAGCAATCGGATTCCCGGTTAATGAGTCGTTTCCACCAGCTCTTCCTTGAATTGTTTAGGCGTCGACGAAGGTGACTTCATGGTGCGGTCAAATTCCTTGAAGATCAGGCGCAGGTTCTGGTCGTACGTAAAATAATTATACAGCCAGTTCGTGAACACGAAGAATTTATTTTTAACCCCGAGTAACAGTACCAGGTGTAAGCCCATCCAGATCAGCCAGGCCAGGAATCCGCCCAGATGCAGACGCGGTTTGGGAATATCCACCACAGCGAGATTGCGTCCCACGGTGGCCATCGTACCCTTATCATTGTATTCAAAATCCAGGATCTTATCCGGATTGGATTTGCTCTCTATACGTTTGAGGTTGTTCGCGAGTAACGCCCCCTGCTGAATGGCTACAGACGCCACTTGTGGATGACCTTTTGCATATGTTGGCGTTTCCATAAACGCAATATCACCAATTGCATAAATGTTTGAATGGCCCAGCACCTGGTTGCGTCGGTTTACCTTGATGCGGTTGCCTTTCACGACCAGGTCCTCTTCAATTCCGGCAGGGACGTTTCCTTTTATACCGGCCGCCCAGATCAGTGTGGATGTAGGAATGGTCTTGCCCGTGTTCAGATGCGCTTCTTTCCCATCATAATCCTTTACCATAGTCTCAAGCATTACGGTAACGCCGAGTTGTTCCAGGTATTTCCTTGATTGGTCGGACGACTGCTGGCTCATATTAGCGAGTGTTTTGGGCAAGCCCTCCAGCAGGAAAATATTCATGCGGCTGAAATCCAGTTCGGGATACTCTTTCGGCAGGATGTATTTTTTCATCTCGGCAATAGCTCCGGAAACCTCCACACCGGTTGGTCCACCTCCCACCACCACAATATTCATCAGTCTTGCCAGTGTTTCCTCGTCCTTCACTGTAAGTGCTGTTTCGAGGTTCTGCAGCAGGCGATAACGAAGTTGAAGTGCTTCTACGGTCGACTTCATCGGGAATGCATTTTCCTCCAGCTTTTTATTGCCAAAGAAGTTGGTGTCCGCACCGGTGGCAAGCACCAGCACATCATACCCGATTTCTTCCATGTCAGTAATAATTTTATTCTCTTCCGGAACGACCTCCCGTAATTCGGCAAGCCTGATCCGCACGTTTTTACTCTTCTGGAATGCCTTCCGCAACGGGAACGAAATATTACTGGCATCCAGGCCAGCAGTCGCCACCTGGTAAAATAAGGGCTGGAACTGGTGGTAATTGAACTTATCGACCAGCACCACTTCAAATCCTGCTTTGTTATTGAGCGAACGGGCCAGTTTTAATCCACCGAAGCCGCCGCCTACTATCACAACTTTCATAACCTGGAATTTTAGTTACCCAAAGATACACAACTTTCAAAATTATTTGAAAGTTTTATAATTACAATCTGGCAGGCAACAATTTAATGACGAATGGGGAACCGGAATATTCCCGCATGTCCTGAAAGTCCGGTCAAACCAGTATCGCAGAACCGGCGACCTGCATGAATTTACTACAGCCGTTGCACGGGTGCATAACCGGACGATACAGCCTGCAGATCTGGATCAAAAGCCGGGCCATCAACGGCGCATCGCCCTGAAGAGCCCCAGCCAGTTATTGAGGATAAAGAGGAGAAGGAAGGTGAACCCGACCATTACGGCATATCCGGGTAGGATCAGTGCCGTGAGGATGGTCAGTATGCCGAGGCTGGTGAGTACCATAGCAATAATATTTGTGGAACCCGTGCCCCTGATTGCCAGGGGATAACGGATATCTCCCATCGGTACGGCCATCAGCAGGAAACTGAAAGCGATGATATATACCGG
>SDZZ01000838.1 GCA_004173255.1 Chitinophagaceae bacterium
GTCTATATCAATATCGTTTTATTGTTACAGACAATGGCGGATCAACTGCCAGCGATACTATGCAGGTAATGGTTGTTCCTGCTGGGGGTAATCTTGCTCCAACTGCAAATGCGGGCGCTGACATTGTGATCATGCTGCCATTAAATACCACCGCCTTATCGGGAAGTGGTGCGGACGCTGACGGTAGCATAGTAGCTTTTAACTGGAGTCAAATTTCAGGACCGTCAACCGGATCATTATCGAATGCAACCTCAGCTATTGCCACCGCTGCTCCTTTAGTGCAAGGCGTATATACTTACGAACTCAGGGTAACTGACGATGACGGCGCCACGGCAAAAGACACGATGCAGGTAACAGTGAACCCTGCCAATAATATTGCCCCAACTGCCACTGCAGGAAATGATATTGTTATCACTCTTCCAATTAATACAGCTACGCTCAACGGCTCCGGCATTGACCCGGACGGCACCATCGCATCTTACGCGTGGGTAAAAATTAGCGGACCAGCTGCAGGGAGCTTAGTGAATGCAACTGAAGCCGTGGCCACCATTTCTTCTTTGGGCCAGGGCATTTACCAATACCAGTTAACCGTAATGGATAACTCAGGTGCAATAGGCAGGGATACCATACAGGTGACTGTTAATGCTGCTCCCAACCTGGCGCCTGTTGCCAATGCTGGTGCAAATATCTCTATCACTTTACCAACTAATACCAGCACTCTTAACGGATCTGCGACCGATGCAGATGGAACGATTATCTCTTATGCATGGACAAAAGTCGCCGGCCCTGCTGCAGGAACCATTGCAACTCCGGCTGCTGCGATAACCAATTTATCCGGGCTTGTTCAGGGCACCTATCAGTTCCGGTTGAGCGTTTCAGATAATGCCGGTGCCACTGCCAGCGATACTGTGCAGATTACTGTAAATGCGGCGCCGAACCTGCCGCCGGTAGCCAACGCAGGCAACAATATTTCCATCACCTTACCTACCAATACCGCTATACTTGCCGGATCCGGAACCGACATTGATGGCAACATTGCTGGCTACGCATGGATAAAAATTGCCGGGCCTGCAGCAGGTTCCATCAGCAATCCTACTGCAGCCACGGCTACAGCAACAGGCGTGGTAGTGGGCGTTTATCAATACCAGCTCACCGT
>SDZZ01000839.1 GCA_004173255.1 Chitinophagaceae bacterium
GCCTGCGATGCAGGAACCACTACGGTGGAGATCATTCCCAGCGCCTCCACACTTACGCATCCGGCAGGTGTGCCTTTCACCATCACCCTAACACAGGGCCAGGTGTACAACTTTATGGGCCAGTTAACCGGGGGAGGCGGAGGAACTTTTACCGGGGTTGATTTAACCGGAACAAAGGTGAGCAGTATTGCATCCGCCTCCGGTGCCTGTAAACGCATTGCAGTTTTCTCAGGAAGTGGTAGAATTTCATTGACCTGTAATGGAGCAGGGGCCTCGTCAGATAATTATATGGTACAGTCCCTCCCAAAATCAGCCTGGGGCAAAAAGTTTTTAACGGCGCCTACAGGAGGATTGCCGTTCAATATTTTCAGGATCTGCGTATCTGATCCCACAGCCAACGTTCTGCTAAACGGTGCGCCTATAACCTATCCACTGGAAAATAACTTTTTTTACGAAGTACCTGCTACCAACCAGCCCCTTAAAATTGAATCTGATGTTCCCATAACGGTGGCCCAGTATATTACCTCCAACAGTCAATGTGGAAACACGGGAGTAGGAACGCTCGGCGACCCGGAAGTAATTTACCTGAGCCCGGTAGAGCAGAACATTTCAAAGGTTATCTGGAATGCAACGTCCAACTTTGCCATTACGACTCATTATTATTCTGTGATTCTACCAAAAGGGGGTACCGCTATTAGTTCATTCAGGATCGATGGTGCAACGGTGAATCCTTTTCAGTTCATCCAGCATGCACAGGATCCAAATTTTGTGTACATCACACAAACCGTAGGTGCAGGGCAAAGAAGAATTGAATCAGATTCCGGCTTTAATGCAATTGCCTATGGATATGGTCAAAATGAATCTTACGGGTATAATGCCGGCACCAATGTCAGGGATCTTTACCAGCAGATAGGTGTCTCGTCTCAATATGGGATCGAGCAAATTCCTTCGGTGTGCACCGGTTCTCCTTTTAAATTTAAAGTTTCCCTTCCTTACCTGGTTGATTCCATGCGATGGAATCTCAGCAGTTTGCCCGGCAATCCAGCTTCTGCGTTAATAACATATTCTAATCCTCCGGTTCCGTCGGATGCAGATTCCACCACTATTGTTAATGGTAAAACGATCTATTGGTATTCATTGCCAACATCCTA
>SDZZ01000840.1 GCA_004173255.1 Chitinophagaceae bacterium
CCGTCAATCCGGAATGACTTTGTCTTTTGCTGGGCCACTGCCAGCATTGGCAGGGCCATCATAACGAGTAACAGCTTTTTCATTGATTGTTTTTTATTGGTCGATTATTGTTAGATGCCGTTCGGCTTTTTTTTCTGTGATCCTTCTGCAAATTTTCAGCAGTCAGGGGCAGTATTCCGTTCAGACAAACAATCGTGATTCACACGGTCAGTCACCGATCGACCGGGACAGCAATTTACGACACCGATCTCAAAAAACTTTCTTTGGTTCTGTTGCGGTCCGTACGGCCTCTTCCAGTTGGGTCCCCGTGAGATCACGGCCGATGATATTTCCCTCCTGATCTATCAGCACATTCTGAGGGATTGACTGGATCCCGTAAAGTACTGCGGCTTCGTTTTTCCAGTATTTCAGGTCACTCACCTGGGTCCAGGGAAGTTTATCATCTCGTATAGCCTGCAACCATCTTTCTTTCTCGCCTGGACGATCAAGCGAAACGCCCAGCACTTCAAACCCTCGGCTGTGGTATTTCTCAAATACCGCGACTACTCTCGGATTCTCGGCCCTGCATGGGCCACACCAGCTCGCCCAGAAATCGATCAGCACGTTTTTGCCAAGAAACGAAGACAGCATTACGGGTTTCCCGAGTGTATCATCCAGCGTAAAGTCGATGGCTTTCATCCCCACAGCTGTCCGGGCAGTTGCATCCATCTTGGTTTTAAATGCACGGGCAGCCGGAGACTTTTTTACAACTGGCGATAAGTTTTCATACAATGCCATGGCCGCGGTAACATCAGGCTTTGGTCCGGTAAGCATTTGCAAGGCATAAGTGGCCATCGGGGACGAGGGATTTTCTTTGATGTAGCGGGCATAAATTCCACTGTCGATTTGTGACTGTACAGAGTCAATGGCAAGAAAGTATTTCTTTTGGCCTTCATACCCCCCGCCCACGCGGCCGATTGAATCGGAAATTCTCCGTAATTCATCGATAACTTTTTTATAAGGTGCCACTCGTGCAGAGAGCTCCAGATATTCCTCGTTTGCTGATGAACCAGTTACACTGATGTTTGCGAACGAACGGTCTGCCTGAAATTTTTGCGACCCGGGCTCTATGTATATCATGGATGCACCGACCGTGTTGCCGTGTTCTTG
>SDZZ01000841.1 GCA_004173255.1 Chitinophagaceae bacterium
ATAGAAACCATCCTTCGGTCCTTTGGCCAGTTCACCCGGCTGGATCCAGAGATCGGCCTGCAGGGCCTTCGGGTCTTTGCGGCGGAATTTGCTCATCTCCGCGCCACCCTGCCAGGTTCCGCGGCGGTCTCCAGGAAAAAGTTTGCCGGCTCATAAATTCAGGCCGCAACGGACGAAGGTTTTTCAACAGGCTCTTAAAGGCCGCGAGCACTTCCTCAGGGTTGTTGGTGAAATCCACCACATACGTTGTGTCGTTGCCGGGATAGGCCCGGTTCAGCCGAGAAAGGGTCTGCACGGCTTGGATGCCGTCGAGCCGCTTGTCCACATACATCCCGCAGAGCAGGGGCTGGTCGAATCCGGTCTGGAATTTGTTCGCCACCAGGAGGATTTGATATTACTCGATTCTACGGAAGCTGATTTTTGGAAAGCCGGCTTTTGATGTTGGAATTGGAAATAAGGGATATTATTCTGTGCAACTGTTGTATGGGGATAAACATATTAATCTTCTGAGCGTTTTGGGAATTTTACTCATTTTAAAAGATTTATAGACGGCTTTTCTAATCCATGTGCGTTTCATTTATCTTGTTATTATCAAGCCAATGGCTTGCCCGAAACTTTGCGGCCTCAATTTGATCGGGAGACATTTTGTTTTTCTGGTTTGCAACATTTCTGGAAGTGGAATTGGTGTGCGGGCTTTCAAGGACGGTCTGAATGTAATACCATTTTAGCGCTTCGATCAGGTCGGGAGTCATTCGTGGGCTCTTTTGCCCAGAAAACCAATATCCCAGATTGCTCATTGCTGTGAGCGAGCCTTGGGCAGCGGCGAGTTCCAAATAGTGTATTCCTTTTTGTGGTTTTCTCAGACCCATGTAACCGTTGCTCAATGTTAGCTGAGCGCTTCGGTCCCCGGAATCTGCGGCGTATTCATATTTGGATATATCGAATCTTTGTTTATAGGCATCAAATGTATCTTGTTCCCGCTTTTCATGTCTTGATTGATATTGCTGCGCGGATTGATGCTCATGTTGCGGGGGTGTGACCGGTTAGTGATGTTCGGGGTTCGGAAAAAACGGTGCCGGAATGGCTTGTGAAGGTGGTTTTTTCAGAAGCCGTGGCGGTCAATGCGCGTCCAGAACTGGTCCCAGCGG
>SDZZ01000842.1 GCA_004173255.1 Chitinophagaceae bacterium
TATATGGCGGAACTGCTACTGCGCAGGGAGCTACTAAGGCTGGATTTTCAGCTACCACTACTATCAACAGGTTAGATTATAACATCAAGTATGATCCAACCGGTGCCGGCATTGGTAAAGACGTTAAAATTACCCTAAACCTTGAGTTCACTCAAGCAAAATAAGTAAGCTTTATAAGCTGTTTCCTTTAGGGCTTGATCACACCTTCTTTGCACCTTCTTCGCACCAAACTCACATTAGGGTACCTTTTTGCGAAGGAAGTGTGAAGAAGGCGTGCATCGTGTGAGGAAAAGCCCTTATTCAATCCTATTCTCATGACTGGTTTATCGTCTTTCAAATCATTTAGCAGCGCGTTACCATTGCGCGATTATGTGATGCCCGTGCTGTTTGTCGGACATGGCTCGCCTATGAACGGAATTGAAGACAATGAGTTTAGCGCTACCTGGACTGCCATGGCAAAAGATATCCCGCAGCCGGCAGCGGTATTGGTGGTATCTGCGCACTGGTTTACCAAGGGTACGCACATTACCGCAATGGAATTTCCGCAAACCATTCATGACTTTGGCGGATTTCCGCAGGAGCTTTTTGAAGTAGTATATCCTGCTCCGGGCCATCCGGGGCTTGCCGCAGAGACTGCCGGACTGATCACCAGTGCGAACGTAGGGCTGGATCATGACTGGGGACTGGACCATGGTGCCTGGACGGTCGTGCGGCACATGTATCCCGATGCCAGCATTCCTGTTTTGCAGCTGAGTATAGATTACACCAAAGATGCCAGATACCATTATGACCTGGCCGGTGAACTATCGTTGCTGCGTCGTAAAGGAGTACTCATCCTGGGGAGCGGCAATATGGTGCATAACCTAAGGATGATGGACTGGAAAATGATCAATGGTGGCGGCTATGACTGGGCCCTGCAAGTGAACGATCAGTTCAGGAGCCTGATCCTCAACAATGAACACCGGCCACTAATAGATTTTCAAAGCTTGGGCAAAGAAGCTATGCTGGCAATCCCCACACCAGAGCATTACCTGCCGCTAATGTATACCCTGGGGCTGAAGAACGATGATGAGCCTGTATCAGTGTTTAATGACAAGGCGATAGGAGGATCGCTCACCATGACCTCAGTGAGGGTCGGTTAATACC
>SDZZ01000303.1 GCA_004173255.1 Chitinophagaceae bacterium
CATGAAACAAATGATAATAATGGCAGCATTTTTCCTGGTTGCAGGTGTGCGGTTGCTCGACCCGGGAAAACAGCAGATGGTTAATGACATCAATGGGGAAACGTTTTCAATTGTCGCCGACGACGGCCAACGGGATGATGACATTGATTTGAATATTGGTGTGGGGTCAGCAGGTAGCTGGGAACGGGCAGCCATTGATCCGAAGCTCCGCATCAATTATCCGATGATTGGGGCAAAAGTGCGGGGAAAAACAAAAATCTCCGGTAATGCAAAACCCGGTTCGGAGGTTAGTCTGAAGATCACTTCAACGTACTATAAACTTGGGACCGACCAGCAGAAACGCAAGATCTTCCAGGGGGAAGGTCCGCTGGACGGGCCTGTACGGACCATCAAGCTGGTCACGAACGCGCAGGGAGTGTGGACGGCCACCGATGTTGATTTCAGGAACAGGGGATGGAGTGAAAAGTGGAAAATTGTTGTGACGTCGGTAGAAGGAAAAAATAAAACGTATATCTGGGTGAAAGATGAAACGAAACCGGCTATTGCCTGGGATTAGTCCAATGTAAAAATATTCCCTGCCATGAAAATGATTTGTTTATCCGCCCTTTTTTTCGCGTTACTTCCTGCTGTAAACGGGCAGCTGTTGCCTCCCTGTATGGACACCACGGGCAAACCCGGGACGAAGCCGGTTGTTATCCTTTCCACTGTTCGGCTCCCCAACGGCCAGACAGTTTACAAGAAGGCGGTAAAAAGACCAGCGCGTTGTATGGATTGTGCCAGTGGTGTGGTTTATGTCGATTCACTTTGTCAAACGGTGGCAAGTTTTACCATCGGTATTGCGCCGGTTGCCCAGGTGGCCGCAGGGTACGAGCCAAAATGGTTTCCTGAGAGTAGCGCCCCTGGCTATTCCCAGTCACTGGCACGTGCCAATGGGCCGCGTGAATACGAGGTAACCGCGATGGTTGCAGCCACCTCCCCGCTGGCGGGTCTTCGCGCAGGCGACCATATCGTGCTGTCCAAAACCGAAGGGTTAAAACATTTCCGGGCAAAAGAAATGATCAACCAGTACAAGATCATACCACAGCGGGTCAGCATGGTGAATCGTCCATCCTGTGCGACGGATACCTGCCCGGCAGTGACAACCACCAGGGATGTTTTTTTCCTGGAGCCTGCAGGTAGATACATAGTTGTTGAACCTGGTGCAAAAGGCATTTCGTTCAGGCAAACAACGGGTACTGTTGCGGATGGCAAGCCTTTACAAACTTTTGCTGCTAAAGATTGGGAAGATGTGTACCTGCTTCGGATTATTTATTGAGGAGTACCCGGGGGATACCTGCTGCGGATCGCTTTGATTTTTTCCGTTTATTTACAGCACCTAAATCCCGCAATCATGTGGTACGGCATTATACTCGCAATCGGCCTGATCCTCGCTGCTATCGGCCTCTACCTTTTTAAAAATTCCCTTGGTTTTATCCGCAACAGTGAGCGCGCAACTGGAACGGTCATTAATCTGGAACCGGTGCGTGACAACGACGGCACAACGTATCGTGCCATCTTCACTTTTAAAACGATGGCCAACCGCGAAGTGGTCTACCGGCAGAACGGATCATCCTCACCCGCCGGGTGGAGGGTTGGGGAAACAGCACAGTTTGCCTACCGGAGCGACAATCCTGAGGCGGCAAAGCTGCTGACTTACTGGGGATCGTTCCTTGGAACAGTGATCCTGCTTGCCCTGGCCATGCCGCTGATCGTGATTGGCGGTGGCTATTTTTTCGCACAGCAATTCCTTAAGTAACAGCACCGGATAAAACAATACTATGGCTTACGATACCGCACTTGCCGATCGGGTCCGCGAATACCTGGCAGCCATGCCGAAACTGCGGATCAAAGAGAAGGAAATGTTCAGTGGTCTGGCGTTTATGGTCAATGGTAAAATGTGTGTCAATATCAGTCATGACAACCTGATGTGCCGGTTTGATCCTGAGCTGAAAGAAGAAGTGGCAGAGCGCAAGGGTTTTTTACCCATGGTCATGCGTGGTAAGGAAATGGCTGGTTATTGTTATGTAGAGCCGGCGGGATTTCGCAGCAAAAAAGACTTTGAATACTGGCTGGGCATCTGCCTTGATTTTAATCCGAAAGCGAAGTCTTCGAAAAAATAGCTGGCTGAGTAAATAGAATCATTTGCGTGTGGTCATTGCGGTGTTTGAGGCCGGGATGCCTGCTTCAATCTTTCAGCACGGCATGCCAATGCGGCAACGAACGACTACCTTCGCCGGCTCATTTCCTTGTTATGCAAACCAGTTTTCCCGTTACTTATTCAACCCTTGAGCCAGCGGCGTTGTCTGCCTGGCTTGGCGTTACTTATGGTTTTACTGGTAATGCCTGCAGTTTTATATTGCGTGGTGTCGGTGATACTTACCTGGTAAGTTCTGGTGAGGCCAGGTATATCCTGCGCATTTATCGTCATGCGCTGCGGACCAGGCAGCAGGTAATCCGGGAAACCAGCCTGCTGGATTTGTTGCGTCAACACAATGTATCAGTCTCTTACCCGGTTGCTGATTTATCCGGGCAACTGGTCAATACGCTGCAAGCTCCGGAGGGCCCGCGTTTTGCGGTCGTGTTTTCATTTGCCGAAGGCAGGTCATTCCATATTATGAACGACCAACAGCTGGCGAACCTTGGGCATGAAGTAGCTGCTTTCCATAATGTATCCTCCCTGCTGGAAAAAAGTGAAGGCGACCGCGTGTTTGACCTGGAGACAATGTTACATGAGCCCCTGCGCCGCGTTCGTCCATATTTTGCCAGCGCCGCGGAAGATCTCGAGTGGCTGGATAAAATGATCGCGGGTATATATAAGAAAGTGGATGCGGTTGATACTTCCGGGTTCAGTGCCGGGTTTATCCAGTTTGACCTGCTGCCAAAAAATTATCATTTTGATGCGCAGGATAAGGTCACCCTGTTTGATTTCGATTTCGTGGGATATGGCTGGTTGCTACTCGACATCATGACCTTTTGGGTACATACGGAACTGGATGTGCATGTTGGCCGGCAGACGAGAGCAGCTGGCGATAAGTCGTTTAAGACATTTATAGATGCATATCGCTCGGTTCGGGAAATCCGTGATGCTGAGCTGGAACTGATACCATACCTGTCACTCGGTTTCTGGATTTTTTATATGGGATTCCATGAATCACATGACGGGTTCTATGGGTTTGTGAAAGAGCCCGGGCATTTGAAAGTGAGGATGGGACTCATCCGGGGATTGCTTGAGAAGGTGGTAGTGCCCTGAGTAGAACGGCTATACCTCTGGCTTCCGAGTCCATATTATGTGCCTTGTTAAGAACGTTCAGATGGCCATTTTTCCAATAAGCAGCATAAAATCGCAAATCAGTGGTGGAAGCTACCGACAACTGTGCTTTACATCATTTCCAATCTTGTTGCAAACTCAGTAATCATAGCCCTGTACTGTTCCTTCATTTCCTTTGGCAAAAATGATATGGAGATAAATTCAATCGCTGCGGGTAAAGATTTTTCAAGCCGTGTAAATGCATTCCTGGCTGCCTTTTCATTTATGCCTATAGTTTTTGCCATCATCAGGAAGTCATTTTTTTTCAACTTGTTCTTCCTGGCATTTATTGTAAGTGCCATTTCTTCCAGGTCCTCTGGCAGGGCTATTCGTGTGGAAACAAGGTCATATGCCGGTGAGAGCTTTATCTCCCTGTCAACTGTTGTAAGCAGCGAGAAATTTTTAAGATGCATATCGGCGTTGCCGGTGAGGAAGCAAAAAATTGAAAGTTCCAGGAAATGGACCATATCAAGTACCGGGGCGGTTGCATATCGGGCAATATGTTTTCCTACCCGCTCCATTGATGAACGATATTTATCCTCCGTAAGAGTCTCCGTGAGCTGACACATATCTTCCAGTGCTAATTTCCCTTTTTCGAACCTGTCAAATCTTCGGGTCAAATACGCGAGTTCACCCGTTGTAAGACGTATTAGTGTGTGCTGTGCTGTTTCAATACCAAAAATGGCGGCGAGATGCATGGTCAGGTCTTCATTTTCCGGCAGGAAAGGAAACTGGTCAGTCGGCGGCTTGAGGATGTATCCACCCCAGAGCCCGACAATAGTAAAACGCGTGGTGGCAGGATCGTTGGGATTTTTTTCAATGTCAAGGGAAAGTTTGGCCTGTACGCCGGTAACAGCAATACTCTTCACTACAATTTCTTTGGCCAGCCGAGCCATATCATCCCGTCCATATTCAAAGATCGGTGGTTGTGGCGTTCCGAAAAAAGCCTGGCTACATTTTTCATGTAGATCTGCCCCTTCAATACTAAGTTCCTGGTAACAATATAGACATCGGTGTTGTTTCATTTTCCTTCTGTTTCTTCTTCGATGCTGACAGCTCCTATACAATCCCTGCAGGCTACCAGTAATAGTCCCATACGGTCGCGGATGTCCAGTTTCCAGTTTTTAAGAGTAATGTCCAATAGCCATCCTTCAGGGATTAGCCCGTCGAAAAAAGGAATCATTGTTTTTCCTTTATAAGCCAATGCTCTTATCGGGAGGCTGAGGCTGATTGGTTCTGCTTGCTCCAAATTGATGTAGGCTTTGTCGTACTGGAAG
The DNA here is from genome assembly GCA_004173255.1 of Chitinophagaceae bacterium. Classification (GTDB taxonomy): domain Bacteria; phylum Bacteroidota; class Bacteroidia; order Chitinophagales; family Chitinophagaceae; genus JBEVJC01. Next base: position 4,624 of record SDZZ01000303.1, read on the forward strand.
CCATATCCGTCATCATCCTGCCACACGATTCCTGCCTTTATTCCTTTAAATAATACATTGCCGCTGCGCATACTCATGTGTTTTCGATTTCAAGAACATCCTCGCTGTTGACTTTTACCAGTAATGTCTCGTCTTTTGTACGCCGGTATTTTGCCGCGTTACTGTCCGGAAGGAAAACCCAGTACCTGACTCGTTGTTCCTCCATCTTATAATCTAATATCACCCCCTCCAGGACTGTGCGGTCTTTCAGTTCCAGTTTAACCTGATGGTTCATTTGATTCATGATGACATCCCATTGGTTTTTTGATCGGCTTGTTTCGGCGGACACCCTGTAGCCAAACATTGCCAGAACCTGATTCACTTTGTCAAGCCGGAGTGATTCTTTGCCCTGCTCCAAATCGCGAACAAACCTCAACCCGACCCCAGCCTTGTTGGCCAGTTCTGGTTGTGTCATGTTGTTCTTATTCCGCATGAACTTCACGAATGCCGCTATATTGTTTGTGTGATGCATTATACCTTTTCGGGTATAAAGATATGTATTTCTTTGTAAATATACCTGATCGGGTATATTTATAGGCGAATGGTAATAGTTATACCTGATCGGGTATAAGTTCAACCCTATATGGTCAGATTGGATCTCATTCCATATTGTAAGATCAGTTCGGAGAAATCCGCACCTTCGAAGACAAGAAAGTCATCGAGTGGACAGAGTACCGTCTGGATACGGAAGACCTGGGCACCACTCTGACTTCTCTCTGGGGACGGGTGGACCCTCAGGAGTTGGGCAAGGCAATCAACCCTATGGCATGGGATGAGTCTGCCTACCAGGATTACACCGAGCGTGCCGGAGAGCAAGTCAAGGCCATGGGCCTGGCGAAAGCCGTGGTTCGCGAGTTCATCGATCAGGTCACCCTCCTGGAGGGTAAGTC
>SDZZ01000304.1 GCA_004173255.1 Chitinophagaceae bacterium
GGGCCTTTTCGGCTTCGGCCCACTTTTCCTCCGCCGAGTACACCCTTCCCTCCAGATACTGGGGCGCCCAGTCATCGGGATGGAGCTTTTGCTGGGTGGCGGCACGCTGATGAGCTGAGGGGTAGTCCTTGCGGGCGATGTCCAGTTCGATAAGTTGGAAAGTAATCGTGAGGTCTCCGGGGACGAGCTTCTGGGATTTTTCCATACTGGCGACCGCTTCCGGGATTTTACCCTGCTCCTTTTGAATTATGCCGAGCATAAAGTGCGGGGCGGATTGATCCGGGGCGGCGGCGATTTGTTTTTCAAAAATAGCGGCGGCTTCATCAAGCCTCCCCTGGGCCCGGTAACTCTGCGCCAGCAAGAGTTCCGTCTGCTTGAGGGCCGGGCCTTTTTGCTGCGGAAGCAACTTTTCCAGAGAAACCGATGCGGAGGCCGCTCCGCCTTTGGCAAGATCCAGCCGGGCCTTGATCACGGTGGCTTCCGGGTGATTGGGAACACGGGCGAGCAGATCGTCAAGCGTGGAGGCGGCGCGGGTGTTATCCTCAGTGAGGAGATAGCTTTTCGCCAGCGCCAGCAGGACGGGGGAACTGCCGGGATACATGCGGTTGAGTTGCTCCAGTTCCTGCACCGCTTCGGACTTTTTATTGTCCGCCATGAGGATGCCAGCCCTCAGCAAATGCCCTTCGGGATTGCTGCTGTCCCGGGTGAGGATTTCATTTACCATGGTCATGGCGCCCTTGGGATCCTTCCCTTGGAGGGTTAGCTCCGCCAGAAGTCCCCAGGCGGGCAGGAAATAGCGGGAGGATTCCGTGATTTCCCTGACGATCCCGATGGCTTCGGCGGATTTCCCGTGACCGGCGAGGGCTTTGGCGTAAAGCAGCCGGGCCGAAGTCGGGCCGGGTGAGAGATCCGAGGCTTTTTGCAGGGCTTCCATGCTTTTCTCAGGATACTTAACGATATTGTAGTACGCCGAGAGGGACAACTGAACGGGGGCTGAGAGGGGGTTGATGGAAGCCGCTTTTTCGATGGAAAGGAGCGCGCCCGGCAGATCTCCCTGGCGCCCGGCGAGGATGGCCGCTGTCAGATGATAGTAAACGCTGGAGGCGGGATCAAAAGCTTCCGTGAACGGAGTCACTTCGGCCAGTTGTTCGGGGGTTCCGCTGGTGTTAGCCAGCATCAGCAGGGCCTCCCCGTCGGCGGGATCCTGACGGAGAATGGTCAAGGCCTGCTCCCGGGCGGCCGGGATTTGCCCGGTGGAAACGAGGATCTTGGCCAGTTCGCGGCGCACGACGAGGTCGTCAGGATCGGTTTCCACGGAGTGCCGGAGAAAAGCGCCGGCCTGAAGGGGCGAACCCATTTCGGACCAGATCAGTCCCAACTGCCGGATCGCCCGGGGATTCTTTCCGTCCCTCTTGAGAACGTTCATGTATTCCAGCCGCGCCTTATCCAGGGATTTTTCGGAATAGTACTGGTCTGCCCGGGCGGCAATGCGCGCCGGATTTTTGATGATCGCGCTGAGAGCAACAAACGACCCGACGGTGACCACCAGAATTGTAAGAGTCACAAATAATTTCTTTTTATTCTTCATACTTGCAGTAATGATGACGGACCTACAATCGATGGAAATCTCTAAATATTACAATTGGAAGACGCTTATTGAAATGGGTTTCTCTTCCGAAAACTATCCCGGCTTTCGCTGCTCAAGTGTTATTAAAGTACTTTACGTTAACAGCAGTGGCAATCCCTTGTAGAATCAAGTGGTCCACTTCCCGGGAGGCTAAGGACAGGCGCAAAAATAAACGACGCGAAGTGATTTACATGTGTTAAGGAATTGGATGCTCACGAATGCTCTTCCGCTGGCGGATGAATTCGCCGCCATCTCGCCGACTCTCACGGAACGCTCTCTCCGTCTTTGGGTGGCCTCGGAAGCCGCCAGCCTCGGCCATAGGTGACGCAGGTTACGGGTCTTTTCCGCCGCACGATTGATCGTGGGCTCAAGAAATTGGAAATTCCCGCCGTCGCAGGCCCGTTTCTGCGGCCGCCGCAATTCTCCAGTCCGGACGCAGCGGTGATGTCACCCACATTGACCGGTGTCACCGCGATGTCCGCCATGAGCCGACCGAGCACATCCACCCCAATACGGATTTTCGTGTGGGGTTCCTCCCCTCGAGTTTCCAAGAGCCTGCTCCTCAGGCCATCGGGATGTTGATGAAGCTTGCTGTCAGCTCGGGTTTCGGTTTTAAGACGATTTGCAGTATGTTGGAATAAACTCATGGTTGTTGTAAGCTGGGAGCGGCGGCTTCATCCTTCTTCCCGGCTGCTGCTGAACCCGGTTCGGAAAGCCGACTGCCCCCAAATTTTGCAGCCTGCGGCATCACACGGCCCTGCAAATCAACAGAGGAACCTCCTTTCTCCAAAGAAATGGAGCTGGCCTCCAGAATTTGAACCACGTCCAGACCGCTGGAGCCGTCCGTGACCGGGGATTCCTTTTTACTGATGCAGTCGAGAAAATGCTGGCATTGGATTTTCAGCGGTTCCGTGTGCTTCAAGTGGGGGATGGAGCTGTCGCCGTAATGGTAAGAATACTGGAATTCCCCAAAAGTGTCGTAATGCGGAGGCGCGGTGATTCTCACGTCGTAAATCCGTATTTTTTCATTCGGCTGGACATCATCAAAAACAATCATTCCTTTGGTTCCGACAATGGTCATCTGCCGAACCTTCCTTGGCTCGATCCAGCTGCTTTGAATCGTCGCGAAGCGGCCGCTGCGGAAAGAAAGGGAAATATTTGTGACATCCTCGACTCCGGGAGTGATATGGGCGTTTCCTTGGCAGTTTACGGAGGCGGGAAATTCTCCCAGAATATGAAGAATAATGGACAGATCATGGGGGGCCAGATCCCAAGCCACATTTATTTTTTTCTGGAAAAGGCCCAGGTTGAGGCGTTGCGAATTAATATACAGCACATCGCCAATGCCGCCTGATTTCACAATCTGGCTGATTTTAAGAACCGATTCCGAGTAAATAAAAGTGTGGCCCACCATGAGTGTGAGTCTCTTGTCCTCCGCCATCCGGATCAGTTCTCCGCATTCAGCGGAGCTGGAGGCCATTGGTTTTTCAACCAGCACATGCTTTCCGGCCCGAAGGGAGGCATGTGCAAAGAGATAGTGGAGATGCACGGGAACGGCGATCACCACCGCGTCGATTTCCGGGTCATTGATAATCTGATTTGCGTCGGAAACCGTATTAATACCCGGGTAAAGACTTTCCATATGCGTTCGCCGGTCTCTGGATGTGTCGCAGATCGATTTCAGATGACAGTCCGGCAGTTTACTGAAATTCCGCACCAGATTGGGCCCCCAGTATCCGCAGCCGATGACGCCCACGGTTATGCAGCCATGGTTTTTATCACTGGACGCCGAACGATAATCATTCATCATGGAATTTCTATTGGGATGCGGTGGGCTTGTCGCGCTGCATCCGTTAACTGCTCGGAGCCGTCATATTCAGGAACTGACGGACGTTTGAGTAACTCCATAAGCTGGCGGCACAATGCGGGGACGGTTTTAGCTAAAATTTCAAGATCGGTTTTTACGGAAATATTGTTTATATATGAAATATCCAAAGCGATCATTCTTCTGAAGTTGGTTGAATTTTTTCCGTTGACCTGCCAATTTCCGGTAATGCCCGGCAATCCATCGAACCGTTTTCTGTGGGAATTTCTGTAACCAGCCAGTTCCACCAGCAGGCAGGGCCTTGGCCCCACTAGGCTCATATCTCCACGGAGGACATTCAGGAACTGGGGAAGTTCATCCAAGCCTGATGCGCGGAGAAAACCTCCGCCGAATATTAGGCGGGGATCCCTGCTGTCCAGTTTATGCATGGGAGCGGCGGTTTCCGCCAGCGTCCGCGCATACTGGTCATGGATGGTTGTCTCCGCGTTCTCGCGCATCGTGCGGAATTTAACAATAGTGAATACTTCCTTTTTATAGCCCACACGCTTCTGGAGGAAAAAACAATTCCCTTTGGACACCAGCTTAATCCAAATGCCGCAGGCCAGAAAAAGGGGAAACCAGATGGGACTGGTCAAGATAATCAAATTTATGTCAACCGCTCTCTTCGCAAAGGAGATAGGAGGGCCGGACCGATGACGTTTAAATATCCTTCTCATGGAACGGGATTGAAAAATATTCCGAATAAAGTATCAGGTATGAACAAGTTAAGAGGCTGTTGATTCCCAAAAAACACCAATATTTGCTTATGCAACTCGTTGATTTCCAATGGGTAAATTTGGAACGGGAAGGTTTTCAATAGAACCTTAATGCAATCTCACCGATTTTCAATCGCTTAATTTTTGAAATTGAGCAGGCTTGAGCCAATATTCCAAATAAAATAGCCGGTCTGAACGGTTGAACGGTTGAACGGTTGAATGGATTAGATGATTATTAATTTTACCTAAACGTTAAATTCCCTTGATTTTCAACCCCTGAATCCCTGAGTTTGAAACCGCCGGCCGCTTTCCGCAACGAGCCATTCAAAAAAGTTAAAGGTGTTTAAAATGTGGCGCAATGGGAATAAGCAGGGGAATTGAACTTTGGAAATCCTGAGTAGGTTTCCAAGTGAAGGAACTGAGCTTGAAGGAATTTTACGCGCAATCATTGGACTTGAAAGCCCCGTGGGGTGATCGACGGGGAGCTGCGGCAGGTGCGCATCCGCTTGGAATGCGCCAGCGGAGAGGTGTGGGGCGATCCTGACACCAGCGAACGTGCAGAAATCAAGGACTGGGAGGAGCGCACCTGGCGGCATCTGGATTACTTCGCTGACGCTCACCTCTTGGGGCAGCTGACGGCTGGCGGTCCCCCTGCTGTCGGCTCCTGCCAGTTTGAAACCATCATCATGGCCAAAGTGCCGCGCCTGCTGCTCAAAAGCGGTGCACGCTGACGGTCAGCGTGCCACGGGCGCGCCGTGCGGGCGCTGCACCCTGAGCTTAGAGGGGCACGTGACAGTCCTGCTTAAGCAGTTGCCGCACGCTGCGGGAACCGTCCCGTCCGGTAGGGATCACAGAGGATGCGGCCGATGGCGTGATGCGCCGGGGATTGGAAGCACCTTTGATTCCGCACTTTGATGAACCGGAGCGCAGTGGAGACAGACCGCCACGGGTGTCCCTACGTCAATCAAAAGCCATCCGCAAGAGCCAACGCTGCACCAGCATCAGACCAGCCTGGAGAACGGCTCTGTGATTGATCTGGTGGAGGAGCGGACGACGGAGGCCGCCCTGCGCCTGCTGGCCCTTCTGCCTGAGGGCGGCAAAGGCAGCGTGCAGGCCGTGGCCATGGACATGTGGCCCGCCTATATCGCGGCTGTGGAGCAGGCCCTGCCGGAAGCCGCCATTGTGTTCGACAAATTCCATATCAAAAAGCATCTCAATGAGGTCGTGGACAAACTTTGCCGTCACGAACACCGCCAGCTCAGAGCTTTCGGGAACTTCACTCTTAAAAACAACAAATATCTGTGGCTGCGGCGGCATCAGGATCTGTGCTGCGGGGC
>SDZZ01000843.1 GCA_004173255.1 Chitinophagaceae bacterium
GGACAGGATCACTTTCCAGTTGCCTCAAACTACCGGCGAATACGGTTATCAGCTGCAGCAGGATGAGCTTATTCTGACCAGCAGGGTCGAGGGAATTACCTACAACGAAAACGGAAGGTTCACCTTAAAACCCCTGTAGCCGCTAATGCATCATTCCATTCCAGGATCAACGGCCATAGTCGGAATATAACCGAAGGCAAATCGTGGAAGTAGCTCTAAGACCAAAACCAATTAACGACAGCCTAACGGCACACGCCCAACCTGCTTTTGTGGAGGGATCCAATTAGCGGAAACCAAAATGGCATCAAGTTGTTCTGTTTTCGAACAAAGAAATCTAGACCATGAACAAAAAATTATTATTTGCTGCGATGGCACTAGGGGCCACCGTTTATGCCTGCAATCCCAAACCCTCGACCTCAAGCCAGAACGATACCACCCAGATCGCAAAGCAACCCATTGACACTGCCCTGGTTGGTGCTCCCAACAGCAACGAATTTGCTGCCCAGGCTGCAATCGGTGGAATGACGGAAGTGGAATCAAGCGCCAAAATGATCAAGCGCACCGAAAACCCGGAAATCCAGACCATGGCGGTCATGATGGTCAAGGACCACGGGGCAGCCAACGCGGAGCTTAAGGCAATTGCCAAAAAGCAAAAGATGAACCTGCCGCAGACCCTTCCCCAGGAAAAGCTGCAGGCCATAACGCAAATCGAATCCCTGGCCGAAGAAGCGCAGAACCTCGCCTATGCACAGTTGATGGTAAACGAGCACGAGCAGGCAGTTTCCCTTTTCACATCGGCAAGCCAGGGCGAAACCAACGCCGAGCTGAAGGCATTTGCTACCAAACACCTGCCAACGCTCAAGGCCCACCTCGCCCACGCCAAAAGCGTACTGAAAAACTTGGCCAGTCCGGAAAAGAACAGCGGAACGGGCAAGCCGCAATAAAAAAATTACAGCAAACGCATGTCCCTGATGGCGGGACATGCGTTTTCAGTCCAAACTGAAGCTATAATAATATCAAAAGGAAAAATTGCCTCCCTTAGCCTTTTCGCATAGTTCGGAACTTCTCTATGATCGGTCGATCAGCTCGGAATAATGCTATTTTGCATAGGCATCGCTTTCGCATGCCCATGCCCCCTAA
>SDZZ01000305.1 GCA_004173255.1 Chitinophagaceae bacterium
TTACCATTCAGTAAGGCAGACTGGATATAAATGTTTGTCGCGCTGTTATTCTTCGTTTTGATAGTAAATGATTTTACTTTCGCATACACCGGATCCAGATTAATCCGGATGCTGCTGAACACGGGGCTGGTCAATTCATACCGCGGATTGCCGGGTGCTATGGGATGGAAACCCGCTGCTGCCAGTACATACCAGGCCGACATCTGCCCTACGTCTTCATTACCCACCAATCCATTCACCCCGTCATGATATGCATTCGCTGTGATGCGCCTGGTCCACTTCTGGGTAAGCCATGGTGCACCTACGCGGTTAAAAAGAAATGGTACATGATGCACCGGTTCGTTGGCGTGATTGTAATAATCGTTCCACATCATGCTGGCTGGAGTCCTGTCAAACATATCGGTCAGGTCGGCAACCACCTTTTCATTCCCTCCCATCAGCGCCACCATCCCTTTTACATCATGTGGTACAAACCATCCCTGCTGCAACGGATTACTTTCGATAGAACCGTACCACTGCTTCAGCCTGCCCTCTGCCGGGTAAGGTTCCCAACTGCCATCTTCTTTCCGTGGACGGAACCAGTGGGTGGAGTCATCAAAAATGTTCCGGTAACTCTGCCCGCGTTGATGGTACTTCGTTGCCATGTCCGGTTTGTTTAACCAGGCTGCCAGGTCTCCCACACAGTTTTCGGTAAATGCGTACTCGAGTGTATGGGAGATCCCAAACCCGGTACTGTAGCCCTTTTCACCATTCCCGAATTTTTCCACTGAATTCACTGCATATTCAAAAGCTTTCGGCACGTTAAAATTGCGGATGCCCTTTACATAGGCGTCAGTGATCACCGGGATGGCGGGGTTGCCGATCATACAGCCGGTGTAGGCATTCAGCAGTTCCCATCTTTCCAGGTAATGTTTACCGCTCTGGTCACCCATTTCTACCAGTGAATTGATGATGTCATTTACCACCACCGGGTTGATGATGGTCTGCAAAGGCATCTGGCTGCGGAACACATCCCATCCACTGAAGACAGTTCGTTTGGTGAACAACTGTCCCTGGTGCACTTTCCCATCGGCCCCTGTGTAATTTTTATTGGCGTCCTGCATCGACCTGGGGTCGATCATGGTATGGTAAAGTGCGGTGTAAAAGACTTTCTTTTCCTCTTCAGTACCGCCTTCCACTTTCATTTTGTCGAGCGCCTTGTCCCACCGGGCTACTGCCTGCTGGTGCACTTTATTAAAATCCCATCCGGGTATATCAGTCGCGAGGTTTGACCGTGCACCTTCTATATTGGTAAAAGATATACCAACCTTCAGCGTTACCTGTTCGTTGGCTTTTGTCCCGAACTCTGTGTAAAAGCCAAGATGTTTGCCCTCTTTTTGTTTGCTGTTTTTTTCGATGGCTGCATTGGCTATCCAGTCCTGGTAATGCGCACTCAGCACATTGTCCCGATGGCGGTTGGCCGAGTCCGGGATGTCGGCACTCCAGATGCCGGTACTGGTAAACGGTTTGCTGAACTGGGCGTAAAAATATACGGTGTAATTTGCTTTTCCGTCACCATCACCCCAGCCACCACCATCAGGTGTACATTTCATCCATCCCTCGATGGTGTTATTATTTACCTGGCGGACCGACTGCAACACCGATGTTCCTCCCACCCTGCGTGCAAGATCCACCTGGATGCGGGACAGCTTGCTGGCCGGGAACGTAAAGCGCATCATGCCTGCATGTGGAGCAGCGGTCAATTCCGCTTTAATATTATGATCGAGTAATATAGCACTGTAATAACCTGCACTTGCTTTTGAAGTGGCCGCATTATAGGCTGAGCGGTATCCCTGGCCGATGGTGCCGATCTTGCCCGGGTTGGTGTGCAGAGGCCCGGCCGTCGGCATCACCAGGAAATTTCCCAGGTCGCCAAACCAGCCTACACCGCTCATCTGGGTTAGCGCAAACCCTTCGATGCTGGTATGTTCAAAACTGAAACCGCTCCCGTTATCGCCCCCGGTAATGGTATTCGGGCTCACCTGTACCAGGCCAAACGGCGTCGCTGCGCCGGGAAACGTTTTACCAAGTCCATGGTACACCCCCGCATCACCTTCACTGGTGCTGGCACCGATGAAGGGGTTGATATAATCAGATGGTTTTTTCTGTGCCGCGGCGTTGTGAACGGAGAACAACAGCAGCAAACAACCCGCTGTTATGATGGAGTATACTTTCACGTTGATAATTTTTTTATTCCGCTGATCCGGATGGTTTGAATGCCAAAGGGTTTGATTTGCAGGTTCACCGAAGTGCCTGAGGCTGACTGGACCGTTTTGAACCTGGATTTCACCCGGCCATCCAGCTCGACAGCGCTGATCGTTTTTGCCGATTTAACAGGCAGACGAATATTTGCAGCGGATGGTTTGGTCGATGGGTTAAATAAACGGACAATAAGATCATCACCCTGCATTTCAATGGCGGTGATCTCGAGGCGGTCATTGTCGAGGGATACCAGCTGTTGTGCTGCCGGTACATTGGAGCCGTTCACCAGTGCAGCTTCCGGCGGATTGTTCCAGTAACTGTTCTTCTGCCACACCGCTGCCTGTTCCCATCCGCCTTTATGTGGAAAGAATGCGTAGTGTAAACGGGTGGGTCCGGTTATGCTGTAGTTCCTGCCCCAGAGCCCAACCCCTGAATATTGCGTGGTGAGCCCGAGCGTGGAGCCACCATCATGCGAGTAGTTCGTAGTGTGGTCGGTGAACAGCGCAAAACCATACTGCCCTTTTGCATCAGTAACATCCACCCAGTTGAGGATAATATTGTTCTTTATGCTGTCCCATGTCTGGAAAAAAGTAGTTGCGAGCCTGGACTCCGTTACATCGAATGGTGCATTTTTATGGATCTTCTGACCTTCCAGTGCAAGCGGAAAAAGGGTCTGCAGTTTTTTACTGTCGTCATAAAATGCTTTGCGGTAATCCTCGGCCTTGTAACCGCCCGACTGTTTGTAACTGTCTCCGATACCCGGATTTCCTACCCAGTTTATATTCAGGTCCACGTCGATGAGGTCGCCCGACTTTGTTACCGTCACCAGCTGGCTGAAAGGATGTTTGCCGATAAAGCCATCAATGCGGATGCTGGCGAGTAATGGCCCGTCGCTAACGGTAGTGATGGTAGCGATTTGTGCTGCGGTTGATAATATACTGCTGTCCCTGAAAAAATATCCCGACATGCTATTCATACCAGCTGTGGCAGATGGTTGGATAAACTGTTTGTTATTCATTTTTTTTGCAACCAGTGATACCAGTGCACCGCCTTTGGCCGGATCAAAGACCAGCTGGTAGAGATCGGTTTCGAGTTTTACCCCACCGCTTATGGTGCGCGAAACCATGGAAGTATTTTCAGTGGCGGATATTTGTTCCCTGATGCTATAAGTACTGATGCCCGTCCCCGGTACGTCGGCCATAAAGGAAACGCGGTTGCCATCCAGTTGATGCGGCACTACCTTACCAGTTGAAGAAATCAATGATAGATTTTTTCCGTTCAGGGCATTGGGGAGATCAACGGTGGTGATGCCGGTGTATTTGCCGGCGTTTGAGTTGTAGACGCGGACGAACCAACGGGCGCCAGCGTCAGATTGCTCCGCAATGACAACACCATTCCCTGTCTGGCCATTCAAGACAGACCAGGCAAGCGCTGAGGAAGAATCAACTAACCGGTTCGCCGTGTCCGTCCAGCGTTGCACTTTATCAATCCAGGTATTATTCCTTTTACCATTGTAGGGTACAATCCAGCAATCATGGTGCTGTGCAAGCATTAATCCGCGCCAGGCTTCATCGAATGCGGCGGCGGGATAACTACTTCCCTGTAGCACTGATGCCATGCTTGCCAGTTTTTCTGACCGCACAATTTTGTTCTCTGAAACGCGCACCTGGCGGGCTATCTGCTGCAGTACCTGTGCACCCCAGACCAGGCTCACCTGTACATCTTCCTGCGAAAATTTCCAGTCTGCCAGCTTCTGCCGCCCGGCAACATTACCAATATAATTCCGCCACGTGATGTAAGTACTTTTATCAGGCCCGGTATTCTTTTTTAACCAGGGACCAAATTTCCAGCCCGCATCCTGCAGGCACATACCGACGGGATTTTTTATTCCCGCATCCAGGGCCGAACTGATAAACGCTTTCGAGTTGGTTGACGCAGTGGTTTGCCAGGTGGAATTAGGATCCAGTGCTTCCGATGCGTAACGCGGAACAGTCAGCAGCTTGGTGCCGTCGGGCCCGACCCAGTTCAACAGCTCCCCTCCATGCGCGCGGGTATATCCGCCCCAGCAGGTGTTCGGGTTTTTCAGTGAGGCATATTTGAATCCGAACGAGGAAAGGATCTGTGGCAGTGCAGATGTAAAACAGGGTTCTTCCGACGAATAACTGCTGTATACCAGTCCCGGGAAATGCGATTTCATTTTCCGGATACCGTAACTGAACTGGCGGATGATACTTTCGCCATGGATATTGTACAGGTACGCCTGTCCGTAGGATGGGTTCACGTATTCGACGCGGCCCTGGTCCGACTGGTCAGCCAGGTAATCCCGGAACGTAGCGTAGTTGGCGGGTTCATTCAGGCGGACCGAATCCCAGGTTTCCGGTTCAATTTCCAGGCTGATCACCCATTCAGGATGCTTCGCCAGCATCTCATTAATGAATGCAGTGTATCCGGCCGGGTAATGCCCGTAGATGCCACCGTGGAATCCATCAACAAAATAAACCTTCTGTGTATTACCGGCGATGCCGGTCAAAATCAATACTGCTATTAACCAAAACCTTTTAACCGATTCATTCATCATTCGAAACTGTTTTTAACCAGCTTAAAAACCAATCATGACCCCGAGGTTCACGACCCGCTGGCTGAGGTATGCGTCACCTGCACTGTTGGACGTTACTTCCGGATCGGCCTGGTACTTCTTGGTCACATTGGTCCAGGTTACCAGGTTGTACGCACTCATATATGCCCTTGCATTGTTGATACCAAATGGCAGCACCTTTGACTGGAACTGGTAACTTACTTCCAGTGTTTTCAGGCGGATATAGTGCGCGTCGATCAGCCAGTAGTCGGACATGTACGATGACGGGCTGTTAATGGTAGTCGGGTTGGTAGTCAGGCGCGGAAACCCTGCGTTGTCGGCGGTAGCTTCCGTCCAGCGTTTCTGGTGGATCGGCTGGAACTGGCTCTGGAAGGGCTCAATAGCGTTTCCTTTCAGGCCAAGGCTGTAACCAAATGCGCCCTGGAACATAATGTTTACATCAAACCCTTTGTAACCGAGTTTAACCGGCACACCAATAGTGGTGTTGGGCAGGTTGGGGCGACCGATGGCAGTAATATCATTCTGGTCAATCACCTTGTCACCATTGACATCACGATACTTCAGGTCACCTGCATAAACGATCCCGATTGGCTTGGCCACTTCGGCATCATCAATATCTTTCTGGGTATAATAACCAACGAAATTATATCCGAAAGGCTGGTCGATGGGGTGACCTGTCTTTGCCAGCCACGGATAACGCTGTG
>SDZZ01000844.1 GCA_004173255.1 Chitinophagaceae bacterium
ACCCGAAGGCCGGGGATGACTGATGCCCCTTGTTTTCTTTAAGGGTTGTTGCACGAGTGTTCACCAATCACCAGCATCGTTTCACTTGTTCAAGACCTGTTGAACAAATCTTTCTACCAGTAATGGAAGTTTATCATTTGCCCCAGTATTGGCTCCCAACCATAAATGGCCAGGTCCGGCTGATAGGCTGTCAGATGACATGCCGTCCTTTGCAAAGAATGCACGGGCGTCGTCCAGCAAGGCTTCCAGCTCGAAGTTTTCCTGTTTTCCCGCCAGCGCAAATCCTTTGCCCTGCAGGTAGGTTGCCAGATACAACTGCTCTGTTTGCCCCGGCGTGGGGATCAGGATCGATTTCTTTCCCATCCTTGCCAGGTCCATAACAGTGGAATAACCGCTTCGCGAAATCACCAGATCCGCCTTCGCCATTTCCTTTTCCAGTTCGCCGGCAGGCAGATGGTTAAAAAACCGAAGGTTGTTGGTAGACGGAACCATCCGTTGCTCACCTGGCAGCCCGCGTACAACAGTGGCCGTGAAATTATAATGGCTTAGCTGGTCAATCAGTCTGTTTTCGAAGAGGCTGCGTTGCGGTTCCGGGCCCGATATGGAAACAAACAGGTGATTGGGGACTACCATTGCTGGAACGGGATGAAGCCTCGACAGGATGCCGGTATAGCGCACGGGAACAGACGGCATCACCGGCGGATGCGAAAGAGATCCGGCATAGTTCATTTCACCCGGCTCATCCGGAACCCAGCATTCCGTAAAATGATTGATGAACCGGAAGTTGAAAGATCGGAGTAAACGTTCGATGAAGACATTGCCGGCCCTGATCGTCAGCTGGTGAGTCATAAACACACAGGGGATATCCGGATGATGCAGCCCATACCGGTTATCGGAAATGACCCCGTTAATTCCAAATTTGGCAACTACTCCCTTCAGCCATTTCCGCTCTTGTCGGATGGCTTGCAGGATCCGCGGAGCCTGTCCCAGCATTTTCAGGGGAAGTTTCCAGCCGGATCCTGCGTATTTTACCCGGTAACCAGGCAAAGACAGGCAGGTAAGGCCAGGGAATTCCGCTTGCAGAAGGGTGGCAATGGCGCCATCGGCGGCGAAAAAAACCTCTGCCCTCAGGGCTAATA
>SDZZ01000845.1 GCA_004173255.1 Chitinophagaceae bacterium
CTGACATACCTTACTGTTCCGGTGATGGCAAAGTTTACAGCTCCCGGAGGATTTTATTTTGAGCTTGGTCCACAGGTTGGATTCAAACTTGGGGAGGATTATGGTGACCAGACGTTTGATGATTTCGCCAACGACCTCGACCTGTCGGCGGGCGCGGGAATTGGATTCAAACTTGGACCCGTTGGTATTGGCGGACGCTACCTCGTTGGTTTATCCAAGGTTGGCGATTTTGACACTGGTACCACTGATCCGGATTTCAAAAACAGCGTTATCCAGGTTGGCGTTTCCTTCAGGCTGTAATACATACATTGGTGATGTCACCAATGTAGTAGCAACGGATAAAAAAACATCCGGAACATTGATCGCTGCAGTCGAAACAGAATAAAAAAAAGACCATTGAAAAAATATTCAATGGTCTTTTCTTTATCCAGGGGTTGAGATTATTAATTTCCCGCAACGGCTTCATTTCCTGCGCCGATTACCTGCACAATCTTGTAGGTTACTTTGATACCGCGGTTTGTATCCGGCACGCGGATAGTTGATGAAGATCCGGGGGCAACATTTTTAAAACGGACCTGTTCGGAACGAAGTGGTTCTTCACTTGGTTTCAGGTAGGTAAGTTCAACCACCACATTTTCCAGTTCTTTTTTGCCATGGTTGGTAACAGTCAGCTGCAGGTTGCGGATACCGCCGAATGCGACCCGTTTGTAATCATTGCTCGCTACGGTAACCTGTCCGCCCCAATCCGATTTAGCGGCAGTTTTAACCGGTGCTGATACAACAGCTGGAGGTGCCTGCGCGGTCCCGGTGTTTTCATCGCGCGACTGCCTGGTGCGCTCGCCGGTTTCGGGATTTACAATGCTGTTGTTTTTTGCAAATTTATTTTCATCAAACAACACCTGCCTGCGTGTTTGTTCTGGTGAGGTTTGATCCGTTTTTGATTTTTGCGGAACGGCTGCAGGCTGTATGCCCGGCAACTCTTGCGGCACGTGCGTGGCAGGAATTGACTGCACGGGTTCCTGGGCAACCGGTTCTGTAATTTCTTCGTTATTACTGACCGCTGCCGGCTGCGATTGCTCTTCGCCCGGTGTTTCCGCATTCAGTTCTGCTTCACGGACAACGCTGTCCGGTATGACC
>SDZZ01000846.1 GCA_004173255.1 Chitinophagaceae bacterium
CCCTGATCCGGTCACCGTTACGATTACTTCACTTCGGGACAGTACAATGAAAGGATATTTTTCCGGAGAGCTTCGGTTGAAGGCGAGTGAACCCACGGGTAAAAGGATCAGCGGGGAATTCAATTTGCCTTATACCAGGCTGCCTTGAACTAAATGGTGAATGCTATGCGGAAGCCGATACCACCAACCATGGAAGATATTTTTGCGGGTCCGTCGTGTGCCGGCAACCGGCTGAAAATCCACCCAAAAAGTATTCCCTTTTTCATTCCACTTATACCATGGACACTATAAAGTGATGGAGATAGCCAGCAAGTAAATCCTGTTCGCATTGATTATACACGAGCAGAACGACCAGAGAATGCTAATTCCCAATCTTCCTTATCTTCGCAATGCTTTAGGGGTATTCTGAAAAGAATTGAGAGAGTCCCTTGGAACCTGATCCGGTTAACACCGGCGGAGGGAAAAGCAAATGCGGCTTACTACAATTAAGTTGCCTTTGACCGGATTCATTTCCTGAAGCATTTTTTTAATGACTATTAAAATCATGTAAATGGAAGTATCCCTTTGGTCACACGTAGCGCAGGTCCGCCAACAATCACCCCTCGTCCATAATATCACCAACTATGTGGTGATGAACAATACCGCCAACGCATTGCTGGCAGCAGGTGCCTCCCCCATCATGGCTCATGCACATCCGGAAGTGAAGGACATGGTCGCATTGGCAGGTTGCCTGGTGATCAATATCGGCACACTTGACGAATACTGGGTAAAATCCATGCTGCTTGCAGCGGAGGAAGCGTTTAAAACAAATAAACCCTGGATCCTCGACCCGGTCGGTGCCGGGGCCACTCCTTTCCGTGATCAAACATTGCAACAGCTGCTCCGGTTTAAACCCACGATCATTCGTGGAAACGCGTCTGAAATCATCTCACTGGCAAAAGCCAATACCTCGCGCACCAAAGGAGTCGACAGCACAGCGGAGAGCAGCGAAGCCATCGGCGCAGCGCGAAGCCTGGTGGAAGCCTACGGTGCGGTGGTCTGCGTATCAGGAGCCACCGATATTATCGTTGATCCTACGCAAACTATTTTTATCGATAACGGCCACCCGCTAATGACAAAGGTCACTGGCCTGGGA
>SDZZ01000847.1 GCA_004173255.1 Chitinophagaceae bacterium
GCTGCAGGATATGAGTTCCAACTGGGCAAAAGCTTTCCTGCAATTGAAGCTCAGCCTTGCGCGCAGGAACCAGCAGGAAATTGACCAGTTGTTCAGGGCCGCGTCGGTCAGCGCCGTTGCTGACGGTCATTATATCGGTAAGCCCGTAGCTGAATTACCTTTTGGTGCGCATCTCTATAAACTGGACAGCATCAGCAAAGTGCAGGACTTCCTTACCGCATTACGCGCAAAGTTCAGCGGCAAGGTACTCATCATTGATATCTGGGCCACCTGGTGTGCGCCCTGCCTGGGTGATATCCCCAACAGTGTGGAGCTGCATCACGACAACAGTGACCTGCCGATTGAGTATGTGTACCTCTGCACGAGTTCGGGATCGGATGAGGCCACCTGGAAAAAAAGGATTGTAAACCTCAAGGCTTCTGGCTATCATATTTTTGTGGACGAGGTGATCCTGAATTCCCTCCGGAAAAAATTAAATGCCGAAGGCGGGTTTCCGACCTATGTGGTGATCGACCGTGCAGGGAAAGTCAACTCCAAAGCAATTTCTTTCCTGGGTGGCTTTGACAGGCAGCAGCTGAAGGATGCTACCGGATTGTAGAAAATAAAACAGGGTCGTTCAAAACTGAACGACCCTGTTACTAAAACCTGCGTTATAACTCCCTGTTAATTACCAATTTTTTTGATGACCGGTGTATTGATCTTGTGTATCGGTTCAGCCTTTATGTCCTTTGCAGGCTTGAATACCACGGATGCTTTTTTTGCAACCACCCAGGCTGCGCGGCGACCGATATTGTTGCTGTTGTACTTGATCCACATATATCCATCTTCACCCCAGTCAGTACCCCAGGAGTTTTTGATCAGCCAGGCGCCCTTGTCGTCATCCCATCCCACAATATCAATGGCGTGGTTGGATACCGGGTCGGCGGTATTGTTGGCAAACTCATAAAACACACCGCTCGCATAATTCTGGAACAGGGGCGTCACGTACACACTGGCCGCTATTACGCCATACTTACAAAGTGCATTTTTGATGTTGGCAACGGATGCGATTTTGTTGATATCATTCGAAGGGTCTACAATACCCCAGTCGGAAGCATAATAATTGGTGCCGGGCGTAGATTCTGTACATGCAT
>SDZZ01000020.1 GCA_004173255.1 Chitinophagaceae bacterium
GATATATACCGGTGCCAGTTCGGCCCTCACCCCGCTGAACCACGCGCTGAGCAGCACCGCAAGGCCGATAAATAAGGAAGACATGACCGTAATAGCCGTCCATTTCTCGGTGGCGTCCAGAGCGTATTTGCCATCCTTGTGAAAGAGCAGGAAAAAATTAGCGACCGGATTGATGATCCACGTGGCTACCACAAACACGAGGTATGCCAGCACAATCAACGCGCCAATCATGGAGGTGGATTCATTTGACCCGAACGAAGTGGAAATAACCCGCACCAGCGCATAGATAATCAGCGGCACTGCCCAACCGGCCTTTTTACCTTTGTTTGTAACCCAGAAACTGTACTGCAGCAACCACCGGTAGGGCGGAATCTGCGACTTCAGGGATTCCTTCAACCCCGACCTTGCATTGGCGTAATTGGGATCGAGCCGCAAGGCTTCCCGGAAATGTTCACGGGCTTCCCTGTGCCTACCCTTCTCGAGCATGTTCCATCCATAGGTCGAGTGGGTAAACTCATTGTCAGGATCCTGGGCCAGTGCCTCCTTCATGGTTTCAATGGCGGCATCCGTCTGCTTCAGTTTGTTCAATGCCATACCGCGCGCATTCAGGCAGGTGATGTCGCCGGCATCGATGGCGAGCCCTTCATTTGCCTTCTTCAAGGCCTCCTGGAATTTCTTTTCCTCGATATAAACAATGGCGAGCAGCCCATATGGCGCCGAACGGTAAGGCTCGATGGATATAGATTCCATCAGCCACTGGATGGCTTTATCATTCTGGTTTTTGCGATAAAATGCAAAACCTTTCAGGTAAAAATAATATCCGTTATAGGGATCCAGGCTGATAGCCGCATCGATGAGGCCGATGCCTTCATCATACTGGCTTTTGTCGAGCAGGCAACGGCCATACAACCCAAGTGCATCCGCATTCTTCGGATCCATTTCAAGCACCTGTTTCAGTTCACGGATCGCCTCGGTGATGCGTCCCTGTCCGTGTAATAGCTGCGCCCGTTCAAACATCACCTGCGTATCCATAATCAGCGTTGCAGTTTCAGGTATTTAAGGATGTCATCGTAATGACCGGCTTCGTTTGCATACAGTGCGTAGTTCCTGGCAGAAGCAAACCACTCGGTAGTGGTTGCGCGGTGCTGTTTTACCGCTTTCTGTAAATCTTTTGTGCCGATTGGCTGTATGCTGCCGGCTTTCATTGATTCGCGCAGTTTGTCTTCCACTGCAATGTCAACGATCGCCTTCAGGTCGGCACCAGAATATTCAGCGGTTGCCGCAGCAATTTTTTTAAGGTCGATCTCCCCTACCGGTTTGCCTTCGAGGATGCCCTGCAATATTTCAATCCTTGCCGCCTCATCGGGTGGTTCCACAAAAATGATCCGGTCAAACCTGCCTGGCCGGCGGAACGCAGGATCCACGCTCCACGGGGCATTGGTGGCCGCAAGGATCAGTACACCTTCATTATTGGAATCGGCCCCGTCCATTTCGGCAAGGAACTGGTTGATCACGTGTTTCAATGCGGATTGTTTGAGATCATTCCGGCTGGCACCCATGGCATCCACCTCATCAAAAAACAGCACGCAGGGTGTATTTCGCCTGGCCATTTCAAAAATCTCGTGCAGGTTTTTTTCGCTGTTGCCGATCCACATGTCAAGGATGTCATGCAACCCGATATTGATAAACTTTGCATTGATTTCCCCGGCAGTTGCCTTGGCCACAAATGTTTTACCACATCCGGGAGGTCCATACAAAAGAATGCCTCCACCCGATTTTTTACCAAAAGCCTTGAACAGCTCCGGGTTCTTCATTGGCTGGATGATCTTGATCGAGATCTCTTCCTTCACCCGCTCCATCCCTCCTACGTCCTTAAAACGGAGGTCCGGTTTTTCCATAAACCATTCCTCATCCTCCCGCCAGTCATCCTCCTCTCCCGCTTCGGCGGGTGCGGCAGTCATGCGCAGCGCATTATCCAGCTCCTCATCCCGGAACCCCGGGTTCAGCGCAACAACCTTCTGGTACTCCTCTACGGCCAGCTGCAATGAATTTTCTTTGATCAGTGATTTGATGTAAAGGATCTTGTCAGGTATGTCGAGCCGGTCCTGTAACTGTTCGTAAATAATAATTGCGGCACTGAACTTACCCGTGTTGTAATAACAACGGGCCAGGCCGGCCTGCGCAGTGATATTGCCATAACTGAGGCGAAGCACTTCGTTAAACTGCTCTGCAGCCCCGTCAAAATCTTTATGGTCCACCATCATCGAGGCCACCTGCAAACGCAACGGAACGTTCGTTGGTGAAACCTGCAGGGCGTCGAGTAAATTTTTAATGATTTCTTCTGACATAAGGTAGAATTAATAAAGCAACCGGACCTTGATCGTGTGGGTGATCTCCTTCAACAGGGTGATTGCCTTGGATGATAATCGTTTGTCTACATCCAGTACCACGTAACCGATCTCATCGTTTGTCTTCAGGTACTGACCGACAATATTAATATGGTATTTTGACAATTCCGTATTTATGGCCGACAATACGCCCGGAACATTGTTATGGATGTGCAAAATACGATGGGAACCTTCCTGCGGTGGCAGTGCCAGGGCAGGAACAGTATGTGAGCCGAAAGTAATTCCCTTTTCCAGGTAGTTGAACAGCTTGATGCTGACATCCTCCCCGATATTTGCCTGGGCCTCTTCTGTGGAGCCCCCGATATGCGGAGTAAGGATCACATTGGGCAGGTCCTGTAACGGACTTTGGAAACGGTCACCGTTTTTCTCCGGTTCAACCGGGAACACATCGATGGCTGCACCACCAATACGCCCTTCCACCAGTGCCTTGCGAAGCTCATCAAGGTCTACCACTTCACCGCGTGCATAGTTGATGACGATAGCGCCTTTCTTTATCTGTTTGATCGTATTCCGGTTCAGGATGTTTTTGGTCTGCGATGTTTCGGGTACATGCAGGGTTATCACGTCCGACTTTGACAGCACTTCTTTCAGCGTTTTACCATCGGTGGCATTACCGAGGGGCAATTTGGTCTCCACATCGTAGAACATCACTTTCATACCCAGCGATTCGGCAAGCACACTCACCTGGCTTCCGATATTTCCGTAACCAATAATGCCAAGCGTTTTACCACGTAACTCAAAGCTACCCTTTGCATCCTTCATCCATACACCTTCATGGGCGGCTTTGTTCTTATCGGGAATACGGCGGATCAGCATGATGGACAGTCCGATCACCAGCTCGGCCACCGATCGGGTATTGCTGTAAGGGGCGTTAAAAACAGTTACCCCGTTTTTGGTGGCTGCTTTCAGGTTCACCTGGTTTACACCTATGCAGAAACAGCCAATTGCCTGTAGCTTTTTCGCGGCTTCGAGCACCTTTGCAGTGATCTGCGTTTTGGAACGGATACCAAGGATGTGCACGTCCTTTATTTCCCGGATCAACTCCTCCTCTGTTAGCGCCTTACTGATTTTTTCCACCTGGGTATACCCCTGCTGCTGGAAATTTTTTACTGCCTGGTCGCTGATATTCTCTAAAAAAAGTATTCTGATCTTTTCTTTTGGATAACTAGTTTTTTCCGCATTTGCCATAATGCAAATATAACCCAGCCGTTATTAAGATAAATTAATGCGTTGGGGAAAAGTTGAGTCCATGGCCTAACGTTTGTATGGTCTATTTTTGTTTAAACACACCTCTTTTGAAATACCCTTTTTACCTGCTGCTTTTTGCTGTCACCATCATCTCCTGCAATAACTCCGCGCCCGCATCACAGGAACCGTCCGATTCGCTGGAATATACAGCGTCAGCGCCGGGGGCCATTGCCGAAAAGGAAAGGAAAGAACTCAGTGCCCGGCTGGGTACGTTTTTTGATGAAAGGCTTGTCGGTAAAGGGTTTAATGGAAGTATCCTTGTTGCCAAAGAGGGAAATATCCTTTATGAAAAGTATGTGGGTTACCGCGACCTGCGGCTGAAAGACCCGCTGACCGACACCACCTCTTTCCACCTGGCCTCCACCAGCAAGCCTTTTACGGGCATGGCGACCTTGTGGCTGGTGCAGCAGGGAAAGCTTTCGCTCGACGATTCGATCCAGAAATTCTTTCCCGGACTCCCCTACCCGGGTGTTACGGTGAAACTGCTCCTGAATCACCGCAGTGGTATCCCGAACTATGTCTATTTCATGGCCGATAAAAAGCTGTGGGACCAGAAACGGTTTGTGACCAATCCCGATGTGCTGGCATTCATTTACCGGGAAAAACCGGCACGCAGTTTTAAACCCGATACCCGTTTCAGTTACAGCAACACCAACTATGTACTGCTGGCTGCCATCATCGAAAAAGTCAGTGGCAAGCCCTTCCCCGACTACCTGAAGGAAAACCTTTTTGGACCACTGGGGATGGAACACACCTATGTTTATACGCTGAAAGATTCTGCTACTGCCACCCATTCTTTTGATGCCGGCGGTGGTTTCTGGAAAGATGATTTCCTCGAAGGGACCTACGGTGATAAAAATGTATACAGCACACCAAGGGACATGTTGAAATGGGACCAGGCCCTGTACACAAATAAATTTATCCGTCAGTCATTGCTCGACACCGCCTTTATGCCCTACAGCAATGAAACGAGGTCGATCCACAACTACGGACTCGGGTGGCGTTTACTGATGTTGCCCAACGGTAAAAAGATAGTCTACCATTTCGGGAGATGGCATGGGTTTACACCAGCCTTTGCCCGACTGATCGATGAAAAAGCAACCATCATCATCCTCGG
Source organism: Chitinophagaceae bacterium (assembly GCA_004173255.1). GTDB lineage: Bacteria > Bacteroidota > Bacteroidia > Chitinophagales > Chitinophagaceae > JBEVJC01. The sequence continues at coordinate 4,774 of SDZZ01000020.1, forward strand.
CAATAAATTCAACCGCAACATCTATAACTCGGCCCACAAAGCGTATGACATTTTCGGCAATTATATGCAGGACGAAGACGATGGAGAGGAAGCAGAAAAAGTGCAAGAAAAGCAATCACCGGTAAAGAAAACCCCGGGCGACAAATTACCAGCGCCGCCGGCAAAAAAGACAGCCGACAAAGGGACCAAACCAGCTGCGAAAAAGATAAGCTCTTCCAAAGCCGCAGCCAAACAAAAATAACATGAGAATCTTCAGCGCTGAACAGATCCGGGCCTGGGATGCCTACACCATCAGCAATGAACCGGTAGCATCGGTCGACCTGATGGAACGGGCAGCACTGAAAGTATTCGGCTGGATCAAAGGGCAGGGCCTGCTGAACAAAAATTTCCTCGTGTGCTGCGGTAAAGGCAATAACGGCGGGGACGGACTAGCCATCGCCCGCATGCTGGCAGAAAACCATTGTACCGTGCAGGTGATCATTGCGGGTGATCCGGAGAAAGGCTCGGCCGACTTCCGGGAAAACCTTTCGCGTTTGCCCTCCACCATTACATGTTTCAACCTTCAAAACACTAGTGACCTGGCGGCGCTGGATACTGTTTTCAACATCACCAAAACACCGGCCGATAGCGAACCCGCAAAAACAAACCTGCAACCGCCGGGCACATTATCCGGCAATACCATTATTATAGATGCCATTTTCGGCTCCGGGCTCCACAAAGTCCCGGAAGGAATTTACGCATCATTGATTGCACTGATCAATCAATCGAACATGCCGGTTATTTCGGTGGACCTGCCATCGGGCATGTTCACCGATGATCCGACCAACAGCGAATCAGTCGTGAAAGCCACATCCACCCTTGGTTTCCAGTGTTATAAGATGGCTTACCTTTTTCCATCCAATGCCGCCCAACTCGGTAAACTGCAAATACTGGACATCGGGTTACATGAACAATATGCGAAAGACACTGCAGGAGTTTACCAGCTGACCGACGAACAACTGGCCCGTACAATTTACCGCCCCAGGTCCGACCACTCACATAAGGGCACCCATGGTCATGCACTGCTGGTGGCCGGTAGTTATGGTAAAATGGGAGCGGCTGTACTTGCAGCATCTGCCTGTTTGCGCGCCGGGGCCGGACTCCTTACCTGCCATATCCCATCGTCGGGATATAACATCATGCAAACGGCACTGCCCGAAGCAATGGTGGTAACCGACTACAACAGTTCGTACAATACACAATTTGACGGGGACCTTTCGGTATATAAAACAATCGGGATCGGCCCCGGCATTGGGACTGGCTCCGAAACGGCCACCCTGTTATCCAGGCTGATGACCGTATTCCGGAGACCAATGGTCATCGACGCAGACGCGCTGAATCTCCTGAGCCGCAATGCAGACCTGCTCAGCCAGCTACCACCGGGCAGTATCCTGACCCCGCACCCAAAAGAATTTGAACGGTTATTCGGGAAAGCAGTGGATGACGGCCACCGGTTCCGGCTTGCAATCGATAAATCAGTTGAACTGAAATGTGTCATCGTACTGAAGGGCCAGCATACGCTGGTGGCCACACCTTCGGGAAAAGGGTACTTTAATAACACCGGCAATGCCGGGCTGGCGAAGGGCGGCACCGGTGATACACTCACCGGCATCATTACCGCCATGCTGGCGCAGGGATATGAACCGGCCGATGCTGCCATACTGGGAGTATACCTCCATGGACTTACTGCCGACCTGCTCATTAAGGAAAATCAATCGAGGGAGTCGCTGATGGCATCGGACCTTATTGCCGGATTGGGTAAAGCCTTTACTGCCCTTCACAATGTCAGCGATCCTGGCTTACATTAATTACACCTGTACAAATGCGTCTTCGGCCCAGAGTGAAGCCGCACCGATCAGGGCAGCAGGCTCACCAACCTCGGCAGGTGCAATCTTCACTTCAATGCCTTCGCGCTGTAGTACCTCTTCAAGATCCTTGCGGAATAATTCTTCTGCTTTTGAAATGTTTCCTCCCAGCACAACCAGTGTGGGCTGATGGGCGACCAGCTGGGGAAGCAGGAACTCACCCAGGCTCTGGCCAAATTCGGAAAAGAGCGAACGCATGGATTCATCGGTAGAAGCCGCGCCAGCCATGGCTTTCACGGACCTGTACCCGGAGGTGCCGCGTTTGTTTGCTTCGCTGATCAGCCAGTGGCCGGACAGGTAATCTTCCGCAATGCCATCGCGGAAAGGCGAGCGCCAGAGATCGGCATCCACGACCCTTCCATCTTTGTACAGGGCCGAACCCAGACCAGTTCCAAGTGTAAGTCCGAGTACTGTATGGTAACCATAAGCTGCGCCGCTGAACACCTCGCCGGCAAGAAAGCCGGCGGCATCATTGATCAGCTGGATCTGGTCGCGATGGATGCCCATTGCTTCCGCCAGCAGGTTTTTTACATTCAGTCCGTACAGCTGCTCATACTTGTGCTGGTCGCGTATATAACAAACCCCTTCTTCATAATCAACAGGGCCGGGCATGGCAATACCAATACGTTTCCTTGAAGCAGCCACGCCCTCAAAACAATCCTGCATGACCCCTGCCCATTCGCCGATCACGGTTTCCGCATCGGCCGCACTGTCCACTTCTTTCCTGCGTGGCTGCCGTGAAAGAAGGGTACGTTTATGGATATCCACCAGTGAGGCCGTGATGTGTGATCCCCCGATGTCGGCCCCCAGCACAATGTTCTTACTCATTCCACTATCTGTTTATTTCTCAGTTTTCAATGATCCCGATTTTACCCCGGTCGAATTCCGGACCAGGAGTTTTGCGGGGAGTACAATGTCTTTTGGTTTGCCTTTGTTTGTCCGGTTCAGCTTTCCAAGTAAGGTGGTGATCAGCTTTTCTGCAATCTCCTCAATCGGCTGGGCGATGGCCGTGATACTGGGTGTATTCAGTTCAAATACATCATGGTCATCGAAGGAGATTACTGCCAGGTCTTCCGGTATGCGGCGGCCGATAGCATTGATGGCCTTGATACCACTTACTCCCAGGTAGTTGGTCCCGAATAATACGGCATCGAGTTCCGGATGCCGTTTAAGGAAGGCGGTGATATGGCGGGTCAGTCCGGCCATATCACCGGTGTATGGCAGTTCCTTGATATGCCGCTGCAATTTCATTTCCTTCAAGGCCCGTTCGTAGCCGCTCAGGCGGTCCTGCATCTGCGACTGCAGCGAACTCAGGGTTACGAATCCGATCTGCCTGTAACCGTGATCCAGCAGGTGTTTGGTGGCATTGTAGGTGCTTTCTTCATTGTTGATCACCACAAAATCTTCTTCCACACCGGGCAGGTGACGATCGAACAGTACCACCGGCGAACCAGCCGCAATCAGTGCGGTCACATCTTCCTCAATGCCTTCGGGTGGTGTAATGATATAGCCGTCCACGTGGCGCTCGCGGTACATCTGGATCAGGTCACGCGTTTTTTCCGGATCATTATCTGTACTGCAATAGATGATCTTATACCCGCTCTTGTAGGCCTTCTCCTCAATAAACCGGGCAATATTGGCAAAGAACGGGTTCGATATATTCTCTACCATCAGCCCGATGATATTGCTTTTACCCGTACGAAGGCTGCGTGCCAGCGAATTCGGCTTGTACCCCGTTTTCGCAGCGTACTGCTCCACTTTTTTGACCAGCTCTTCACTGATCCTTTTTTCTTTTGCCTTGCCATTGAGGATGAACGACACAGAGGTGGCTGAGATATTCAGCTCCCTGGCGAGGTCTTTTATGGATAATTTTTTCTTCAATTAATTTGCATTTAGCAAGCTGGTGGCTCGGTGATTATTTATAGCTGGGATCATTACTTACCGAATACGGGAAACTGGTGCTGGTGGTTCCGCGTTTTGTTTCAGCAGTGGCTCCCATTTTTACATCAATCCTGGCGCCCTTCATGATCTCCGAATGGCTGACCCAGTTCTTGCTGTAAACTGCGCCATTAAAAGTCATCTGCTGTACATATCTGTTCGAATCGCTGTTTAACGGCGCGGTTACCACCAGTGATTTTCCATTTTCAAGTTTCACCGTTGCTTTCCTGAACAGCGGTGCACCCAATACATACTGGTCGGTGGCCGGTGTTACCGGATAAAAACCGAGCGCCGAAAAAATGTACCAGGCCGAAGTTTGCCCGTTGTCTTCATCCCCGCAATACCCGTCCGGCGTGGCTTTATACATCCGGTTCATGGTTTCCCTCACCCAGTACTGCGTTTTCCAGGGCTGCCCGCAATAATTGTAAAGATAGATCATGTGCTGGATCGGCTGGTTTCCATGTGCATACTGCCCCATCCCCGCTATTTGCATTTCCCGGATCTCATGGATTACGCCACCATAGTAGCTTTCATCAAATACCGGTGCCATGGTAAATACGGAATCCAGTTTGGTACCGAATGCTTCGTTACCGCCGATCAGCTTCACCAGCCCCGCCACATCATGGAAAACGGACCAGGAGTAGTGCCAGCTATTCCCTTCGGTAAACGCGTCACCCCATTTGAACGGATTGAACGGCGACTGGAAATTACCATCTTTATTCTTTCCGCGCATCAGCCCGGTGGAGGGGTCAAACAGGTTTTTATAATTCATACTGCGTTGGGCATAAATCTTCAGTTCTTCTTTCGGACGGCCAAGCGCCTTACCCAGCTGGTAGATGGAGAAGTCATCATACGCATATTCCAGCGTCCTTGCTGCGTTTTCATTGATGTTTACATCATAGGGCACATAACCAAGCGAGTTGTAAAACTCCACCCCTTTGCGCCCGGTTGCGCGCGGGCCTTCATTGTTGGCACCATGTAACAGCGCCTCATACAGTTTCTGTATGTCATAACCCCGTACTCCCTTGATGTACGCATCGGAAACGATGGAAGCCGAGTTGTTGCCGATCATTACATCGGAATAACCAGGGCTTGACCATTCCGGTAACCATCCACCTTCCTTGTAATCATTGACAAGCCCCTCCTGCATTTCGCGGTTGATGGAAGGGTATACCAGGTTGAGGAAGGGATACAACGCACGGAAGGTGTCCCAGAAACCTGTGCCGGCAAACATATAGCCGGGAAGGGTTTTACCCGTGTAAGGGCTATAGTGTACAGGTTTGTTTGCCGCGTCGATCTCGTATAGTTTATTCGGGAAAAAAAGCGTGCGGTACAGGCAGGAATAAAACGTGCGCAGTTGGTCAATCTGTGCCCCTTCAATACTGATGCGACCCAGGCGTTCATTCCAGATGGCCCGGGCTTTGGCACAGGTTTTATCAAAGTCGTCAGCAGCAAGCTCACGACTCAGGTTCAGTTCTGCCTGTTCAAAACTGATAAAAGAGGTGGCAACACGCAGGTTAACCTTCTCCCCCTTTTTTGTTTTGAAACCGACAATGGCACCGGCATGGTTCGATTTCATCTCGAGGGTGTCCTTTGCAGCGCGGTTGCCCGACCAGGTGTAGGCTGTTTCGAAGGCTTTATCGAAATAAATAACGAAATAGTTTTTAAAATCGGGTGCGGGTCCCCTGGCTACCTTGGTAGAATACCCGATGATCTTTTTTTCGCCGGGTATAATTTTAATGTAAGACCCTTTATCGAATGCATCAATCACCATAAACGAACTGTCCGTTTCAGGATAGGTAAAACGGAACTGCGCCGCGCGTTCAGTGGGCGTCAGCTCGGTGGTTACATCAGCATCGGCGAGATAGACGCTATAATAATACGGTTTGGAAATTTCTGCCTTGTGTGAAAACCAGCTGGCACGGTCATCCTGGTTAAAGACGGCTTTGCCTGTGACCGGCATGATGGCAAACTGGCCGTAATCATTCATCCACGGTGAGGGCTGGTGGGTCTGTTTGAAACCCCTGATCTGGTCGGCGTCATAACGGTACATCCATCCGTCGCCCATCTTGCCGGTCTGCGGACTCCACAGGTTCATGCCCCAGGGAATGGCAACGGCGGGGTAAGTGTTACCGTTGGAAAGATCAGGTTTCGATAAGGTACCCATCAGCGGATTGACCCAGTCGACCGGATCCTTGCCGCTGTTCACCAGCGGACCTTGCGCAGTTACTGCCGAACTGACCAACGAGAGAATGATAGAACTAAACTTCAGAAAACGCATCAGTGAATGTTTTAATTATTAGGCTAACCAAGCAGGTGTTTCTTTTCCTTGTATACTTTCCACAGGAATTCACCGAACAGTGTATTTGCCCAGGCGAACCAGGAACGGGTAAACTTTTCGGGATTGTCCTTATGGAACGACTCATGCATAAAGCCGGTACCAGCGTGTGTTTTGCGGAGGGTATCGATACAATACCGGATCTCTTTTTCATTGTTGCTCGTCATGCCCCGGATAATCAGGCTCATGGGCCAGATCATATCCTTACCTACGTGCGGACCGCCAATTCCTGCGGCCGCTGTTCCTTCATAATAAAAAGGGTTGGCTTTTGAAAGCACCATCCGGCGGGTATTCTGATACACCGGGTCGGTGGGGCTGACAGTTCCGAGATATGGCATCGCCAGCAGGCTCGGAATATTGGCATCATCCATCAGGTAATGGTTACCATAACCATCGGTTTCAAATGCATACACTTTTCCGTATACCGGGTGGGTGGTCACGGCATATTTCTGCAACGCGGACTTTACCTCGCTGGCAAGCGCTTTGAGTTCGGCCGCCAGTGCGTTGTCCCTGTAAACGGTGGTAACTATTTCGGCTGCCTGTCCCAGGCTCTTTACTGCAAAAAAATTGGATGGCACCAGGAACGGGAACACCGTTGCATCATCACTCGGACGGAAAGCAGAACAGATCAGCCCGACCGGGTTCACCGGGTTGCCATAACCGCTCATCGATAACGTGTCAGTGGCGTGCGCTGTGGTCCGCTGGAAGTGATAAGCCCCATCGGAAGTTTTCCGTTGCTGGTCTTTAAACACCATGAGGATATTTTTTATAGCAGCGAGGTAGTTCTCTTCAAACACGGTTACATCGCCGGTCATTTTCCAGTAGTTCCATGCCAGGCGTACGGGGTAACAAAGCGAATCGATCTCCCACTTGCGTTCATGCACGCCCTTTTTCATATCGGTACTGTCGGTTTTCCATTCGCCCTGTTTTTCGGGATCATTATAAAAGGCATTGGCGTATGGATCCTTGATGATATACTTCGCCTGGCGGTTGATGACGCCTGCGATCAGTTGCTGCAGCTTCGGATCCTTTTTGGCAAAAGCAAGGTACGGCCACACCTGCGCGGTGCTGTCGCGCATCCACATGGCATCAATGTCGCCCGTGATTACGTAGGTGTCCGGGCGGCCGTCGACCATGGTATGGGTAACAGTTGTATCCAGTGTATTGGGAAAACAATTGTTGAATAACCAGGCGAGTTCCTGGTTCGGCACATTTTTACCGAAGGTGCTGATGGCCTCGTCTATGACGGCACTTTCAAAATGGCGTTTGCCTGCTGCCACGCGGACTACGGGAAATTCTGCAGCGGCGGGCGGCGCGATGTCCGGTAACACAGTACCGGTCGACTGCCCGGCAAAAACATTCCGGGCCATGGTTAATCCGGCAGTAAGCAAACCGGTTGTCTTTACGAATTCACTTCTTTTCATTATGGCGTTTTTATGGTTGGTTGAAGGGATACAGAAAATGGCCGGTCTGCCGGTTCAATGCCCCGGTTCATTTCCGGGCTGGCACCCATATCGAGATCGAGCCGGCCACCTGCCACCAGGTCCTGGTACCGGATAAAATTACGGGTATAGGGCTGGCCATTGAGCCGTGCATTCCGGATGTACACGTTTGCCGCGCTGTTCTGCGGGGCGTTGATCACAAATTTATTTCCGTTCTCGAGCGTGATAGTCATTTTATTAAATAAGGGGCTTCCGAAGACATATTGGTCGGTGCCGGGGCATACACTGTAAAAACCCATGGCGCTCAGGACATACCAGGAGGATGTCTGGCCCTGGTCTTCATCACCCGGATACCCGTTCTCGGTTGCGTTGTAAAGTTTAGCCATTACTTCCCTGGCTTTCTGTTGCGATTTCCACGGTTGACCGGCATAGTTGTAAAGATATACCATATGCTGGATCGGTTGGTTACCATGTGCGTACTGTCCCATGTTGGCCATGACCATCTCGGTCATTTCATGGATGGGACCTCCATAGGTACCCACCTTATAGGTATTGGGAACACTGAACACCGAATCCATCTTTGTTACAAAACGGCTGTCGCCTCCCATCAGGCCGATGAGCCCGTTTACGTCATGGAACACGGACCAGTCCCAGTGCCAGGCATTCCCTTCGGTAAATGGCCCGCCCCATTCAATGGGATCAAACTTCTTTGACCACTCCCCGCTGGCTGACCTGCCCCGCATAAAACCGGTCGATGAATCATACACATTTTTATAATTGAACATCTGCCGGGCAAAAATCCCTGCATAAAAAGAGTTGCCTGATTCCTTTGCCAGCTGGTAACCACAGAAATCATCGTACGCATATTCCAGCGTTTTGGCCGTGGCCTCCCCTATTTCGGGATAAGGCACATACCCAAGCTGGTAGTATTCTTTCCATCCGTGACGTCCATTGGCCGGACCCCATGGACCTTTATTCGTGGCCTCGTGGTAATAAGCTTCCAGCGCCACTTTGGGGTCAAATGTGCGGATCCCTTTTACCCATGCATCCGTCAGCAGGGAAATGGCGTGGTTGCCAATCATGCTGCCTGCCTCACCGGGAAATGACCAGGATGGCAGCCATCCACATTGTTCCTTTGCCGCCAGCATGGCCTGCATGTATCGCCCGTGCATGGTGGGATACAGCAGCGTATTCAATGGGAACTGCGCGCGGAAAGTATCCCAGAAGCCGGTGTCGGTAAACATGTAGCCTTTGTAAATTTTGCCGTCATACGGACTGCGGTAATATGGATTACCCTGTTCATCATATTCATAGAACTGTCGGGCGAAAAGACTTGCCCGGAAAAAACAGGAATAAAAAGTAGCCTTGTCATCTTCCGATCCGCCTTCCACCAGCACACGACCGAGGTGTTTGTTCCAGGTGGCTTCCGCACTGGCCTTTGCCTGTTCAAGCCTGGTAAACGAACCAAGCTCCTTTTTAAGCGTCACCATCGCCTGTTCGGGACTGATATAAGAAGACACGGTGCGCGCCTGTACTACTGTTCCGGGCCTGAACCGGATATACGCACCCGCTCCGCGGCCTTCCCTTGATAAGGAATCGGCAAAGACCTGGTCGCCTTTCGATGTCCAGGTACCCCAGGCCGCAAAGGGCTGGTCGAACCGGATGACGAAATAACTCTTCAGGTCGGGGTGCACCCCACGCCCATTCTGCACAAAGCCGGTGATCATTTTTTCCTTCGGATGGATCTGCACCGAACTGAGACCGGTATATCCGTCGAGCACCAGGAAACCATCACTGCCTTTGGGAAAACTGAACCGGAGGAATGCGCCCCGTTCAGTTGGTGAAATTTCGGTGGTAACCTTATTTGCCAGTTTTACTTTGTAGTAATGCGGGTAGGCAGTTTCGTCGGCATGACTGAAACCAGATGCCCGTTTCTCTTCATTTACTTCCAGTTTGCCCGTAACAGGCATCAGTGAAAAAACGCAGTAGTCGTTGCTCCAGGAACTGCACTGGTGTGCCTGCTGGAAGCCACGGATTTTATCCAGGAAATACTGGTACTTCCATCCGTCGCCATTGCGTCCTGTCTGCGGGGTCCACGTATGCATACCGAATGGCATTGCTGTGGTGGGATAAGTATTGCCCCTGGTCAGTTCGTGTTTTGAATTGGTGCCCTGCAGGGTGTTGACATAGGTAACCAGCGATCGCTGGGCGTTTGATGCCGGTGCTATTATCGTAGCCACAAAAAGAAAAAAGATAACTCCTGCCCTCATTGATTTTTATTTTATTACCATTCAATATTTACTTCCACGCCTTCGCTGTGATTTTCAAATCCAAGTAAAAGCGTATGACTTTTTTCATCCCATTCCTGTTTTGTTACAGGAAGCGATGCTGTTGCCAGTTGAACCCGGGTGGTATGCGGTTTGGATGGCAGCCGGATTCGCATTATGTTCTGGGTATTCGCGGGGCTTCTAGCAATGAATGAAAAACGGCGGGGCGATTTCTTTTCCTCTGTCACCCTCGCTGCTGTTGCATAAACAGCCGGTGATTCATTTTTTTTATGCGCAGGAATTTTATAATATACCCGTTGCTGGCCCGGCTGCACCAGGGCATTGGTCAGTACTGGTAAAGACGGGTCAAAAAGATCGATAACAGATGACTGGATTTTTAATGGTGCCGGATCGTTTTCGTCCAGCACGGCAGCAATCATATATGGGCCGCGGTGCAGCACAAAATTGTTTTTGAATTGCAGTTTGCCGCCGCCGGAAAATGAATACCCTTCGCCCACCTGGCGGATAAACGCCGTATCACCGTTTGTTTTCATCACCAGCTCTTTTGGATCGCACTGCATATGATACACCATGCCTTTGCCTATTTTAAATATCCCTTCTGACTCAGCAACCCCCAGCTTCAGAAACAGGTCGAGTGATGGTGCAGCCAGCTTACGTGAACCTGTATTCCACCATTCGGTTACCTTCTGGAAAGGATCATCATCACGGCCGTAATAAACAAGCACGCCTCCGTTGTTTACCCATGATACCAGGTGGTTATGGACTGCCGCATCGGTCGGTTTCATATTTGCATAACTCATGATCAGCACACGTGTATCCTTCAATGCATTGGGGTTCGACAGGTTCTCCATGTGAACGGTGCCCACTGGTATTCCCCGTTTCAGTAATGGCATGGCCATACCGTAAAAATTGGACAGGTATGGATCATCATAGTTATCGTGTGTCGGGAAGCGATGGAACATCATGCTGTTGCCCACCAGCACATTGATACCCTGGCTGCCGCTGACCTTATTGGTCGAAAGTGGCATATCATTCAGCGTGTTCACCATCACCTGCATCTGCGTGGCGTAGGCTGGTGAAATCGGCTGCCGTTCCTCACTGTTTTCAAGTTTGAACTTACCCCGGTATATTCTCGGTGGCCATGGCATTACCTCATAATCGGCCACTGTGGGGTACAGCAACTGGGCCGTGTAAGTTGCCTGGTAGTTCCGTTTGTAGTCGTCCCATGTTTTGGGACGGTCTTCGATGGGATCGGTCAGGAAAAAAATCTTCCGGCCGGTAGGCGCGGTCATGGACACCATCGACCCGTACTCAAGGAATGCATTTTCAAAAACGCGTTCCCTGGATGTACCGTTAAAAAAAACCGGTTCCCGTGAAGTGCCTGTCCATACCTGTGCAATATAGCCGTCCATACCCGGCAGGTTGGCCAGGCTGGCTTCGGGACTGATGATCTGCCAGGAAGAATAATTTAACAGTGAGTGCGTGGGCACATAACACCGAACCCGTTTACCCTTGCTTTCACTGTAGGTTTTTACATAGCTGAATACTTCCCTGAGCGCGTTAAAGTAGAGCTGGTATTTTAATTTGGAAGAAAGGTAGGTGGCGTCGGGACTTTCATGTTGGGGTCTCCATTCGGTTCCATAAAACTTCTTCCATTCATTTTTAAACGAGGAGCTGTAACCTGCGCGGGCCCAGAACTCGGGCTCTTCCAGGTGGATGGCAGTTACGCCTGCGTCGATCGCTTCCTTTACCTGCGATTTCATGTAGGTAAGGAAGTTGTCCGTCGGAACAATATAGGGTACATACTTACCGTGCCAGATGGTGTCGCCTTTGCGTGTTACCTGGCCTTCGTCCCAATGGGTGTTGCCATCAAACCGGCCCATGAAATAATCCTTGTACTGTCCCCATGCAATACCGGTCATAAAATGTACCTCGTAACCCTTATCACGCCAGCTCTTCACGCGCTCATTGAAATGGCCGCCTGCATCGTTGATGCCGTATACAATGGCTACATCGGATCGTACATCATAGTCTGCGCTCCATCCGTCCGATACCTGGAACGCGGTTTTTTCTTTTTGCGCATAAAGTACGCAGGGAAATGAAAGGGATAGCAGGCAGGCCAGTAAGTGTGTCCGGATATGCATAGCGGTTATTTTAGAACCCGGTCAGCGGGCAGCAGTTATCCTGGGAAACCGCTGCCCGTTCCGGGTTTTGTTGATCACCATCCAGGATTCTGAACAAGAAGTGTATTGACGTTTACATCGGTGTAAGGGATTGGCCACAGGTAATGGCGTTGGGCGAATACGCGTGTTTCAAAGGGAGTAGGCGTAAGGAAACCCGGCAGGTCCTGCGAAATATTCAGTCCCATCATTGGTCCGTTATCCGTAGTGGTTGCAATTTTCCAACGACGTGTGTCAAAGAACCGAACGTTCTCAAAGGCAAGCTCCACCTGCCTTTCGCGGCGGATAGCCGTGCGCCATTCATCCTGTGAAGCCGGCAGTGGTATGTCGGCCGAACCATATGCAGGGATCCCTGCACGTTCGCGGATCAGGTTTACGTAAAATGCGATTTCGGCATTGCCGGGGTCCGACTCATTCAGTGCTTCTGCATAATCCAGGAATACGTTTGCCAGCCTGTACAGGATCAGGGCGCGGCCACCCACGTCCCAGTTACCCAGTCCCATTGCTTTACGGACAATGTAACCTGTTGGTGAGTAGTCACCGCCACCGGTCTGTTTGCCTGAGTTACCATGGTTCCATAGTTCGGTTACAATAACACCGTTGTTGCGGTTCAGCCATACGGATCCGTCAAAAGTGATATTGGTATAAAACCGTGGTTCGCGGTTGACCCACTGGTTGTAAATGGATCGTGGCTGGTCATCGTAGGGCAGGGTGTAATCGGAATATCCGCTGCTTACGTAACCTGATGTTGGGTCCTCGATCGGTTTACCGTTGGCCATGAAGAAGGCATCTACCTGGCGCTGGGTGGCACCCAGTCCGCCCGAACCTTTCACTTCACGCGGATAGTTATTATGGTAGGGGGTCATTTCGTACTGGCGACCGGACAAAGAGGCTGCCGGGCGGGCAAGGATTACTTCCTTGTTCCAGTCGTTGAGGAACACATCCCTGGTAGAAAGATAACCATCGATATTTCCACCGTTCATTACTTTATAGAGGTCGTAGGTGGATGGATAAAACTGCGTCAGGAAATCTTTATAAGCCGCTGCTGCCCGTGCCCATTTTGCTGCATCATAATTCTGGCTGACCAGTTGTTTACCATTGGTGTTTTTGAAATTGGCATAGTCGGTATTCCCGTTGAACAGCGGGCTGGCTGCCAGCAGCAGCGTTTGCGCTTTAAATGCCGAGGCTATACCCCTGGTGATCCGGCCATAGTTATTGTTGTTGTAGGCAACCGGCAGGTCGGGCATGGCCTTCTCCAGTTCGGCCACCACATAGTCCACACACTCGTCGAAGGAGCTCCGGGGTAATACAATCTGTTCCAGTGGCGCATCTGCAGGAAGCACTTCGTCACCCAGCAGGATTACCGGTCCGAAGTTGCGCATGAGGTAGAAATAGTACATGGCACGGAGCGCGCGTGCTTCGGCGGTGTATTGGGTGGCAAGTGCGGTGGTCATATCAATAGCATCACCGCGAACACTCTGCATAAAGGTGCTGGCGTTGCGGATACCGCGATAATAGTTGCGCCAGAAATCCCCTACAAAGCCGCTGTTACCATCCCAGCTTCCGATATTATAATCGTTGGACTGTACAAAGCCCCATAGGAATTCACCTTCGTCGGATGCACCTGTCCAGATGCCTGCGTTTTCATCACCACCAGGGTTACGCTGACCCCATTCGTTGGGAATGTTGGAGTAAATATTGTTCAGGAATTTTTCGGTTGTACCCCGCTGGTTGAAGGTTTCTTCCAGGGTGAGCCGGTCGTCCGGAACCTGGTCGAGGTATTTTTTACAGGAAGTCACTCCTGTAACCAGGAATGCAACCATTGCTATACTGAATATCTTTTTCATGGTAATCGTTTTAAGTTAACCGGGTTAGAATTTTGCATTTACACCAATCGAAATCACACGCACGTTCGGGTACCGCGAACCATCGGCCCTGCCGCCGGTATTGAGTTCCGGATCCCAGATCTTGAATTTGCTGAAGGTGAGCAGGTTGGTTCCGATGAGGTAAACTGATGCTCCTTTCAGTCCTGCTTTTTTGTAAATGGATGCCGGGAAGTTGTAGTTAAGTTCTGCAGCTTTCAGGCGCATAAAGCTCACATCCTTGACCCACCAGGAGCTTTCGAGTGAATTGTTGCGGTTCTGTGCTTCGCCGTATCCAAGGCGTGGGTAAAATACATCCTGGTTTTGTTTATCTTCCGTCCAGCGATCCGTAGCGATGCTGTATGCATTGGAAATACCGCCATTGCCGTTAAAAGGGATAATGGCCGAGCCGCCAAGCATAATGTCGGCGTTGCTGATACCCTGGAACAATACATTCAGTCCGAAATTTTTATACCCGATGTTGGTACCGAAACCATATACAAAACTTGGTACATCACCACGGCCCACCCTGGTCATGTCGTTATTGTTGATGAGTCCGTCGTTGTTGAGATCGGCATAACGGATATCACCTGTACGGATGCTGCTGCGATCGCCCGGAACGGCGCTGTTATCAATTTCTTCCTGGCTGGTAAAAAGACCTACTGCCTGGTAGGCATAACGGGAAAGAATGTTGTTTCCCCTGCGATCGAGCCATGGATAGGGCTGGTCGGGACGGTCATCCTCAACCACCACATCTTTGTTGAAGGTGGCATTGGCGAGCAGACCGATGGTCCAGTCTTTCCCGATCTGCGTCGTGAAATTCAGGTTACCATCAAAACCTTTATTGTTGACTTCACCAAGGTTGCCGAATGGCGAGTTACGGAGACCAAGATAATTGGGTACGGTCTGCCGTTGCAGGAAAATACCCGTCCGGTGTTCCTTGAACAGGTCAACGGTCAGGTTGAGCTTGTCCTTGAACAGGTGCAACTCCATACCCAGGTCCTGTTTGCGTGATTCTGCCCACGTGATGTCTACCCCGTAGTCGGAGATCAGGATTCCTCCTGTGTTATTGAAGTTGTCACCGAGTGCATAGCCCGGTACGTTCTGGTCGGTCAGCAGGGTCAGGTAAGCAAACCGGCGACCTTCGATAGTTCCGATACCGGTGTTACCATCGGTGTAACGGAATTTCAGGAAGGAGATCACATTTTTAACCGGTTCAAAAAAGTTCTCATTAGATGGAACCCATCCGATACCGAATGCCGGGAAGAAACCAAACCGGTTGTCTGGTGCAAATGTTTCCGAGCCGTTGTAGCCTCCATTTACCTCAGCAAAATAACGGTCGTCATACGAGTAGGTAATCCGGCTTGCGAGACCTACCTGACGTTCCGGAATGGAGGCGGTGAAATCACCGGCAAAATTATTCATCCTGTCTTCCGCATAAAACAGGGCCATTGCACCCAGGCGGTGTTTGCCGTTATACACCCGCTCCCAGTTCGCTGAGGCTTCGGTGTAAAACTGTCTCCTTCCCCCGTTACCCCGTTCGTAGCCCAGGAAGTTGCCGTCGCCGGCGAATGTGCGGTCGAGGTTCAGCGTCCCGTCAGCATTGTAAGGATCGGTCTGGTTGATGAAATAGGTCGCCTCGCGTTTGGAACGTTTGGTGGTCATTTCATTGTATGCATCAAAGGAGAACATACCGGTAATGTTCAGGCCCTTGGTAATAAAGGAAAGGTCCTGTGTAAGACGCAGGTTGGAATACACCTGGTTCCTGAACTCGGTGCGGTAACCGCGACGGGTAAGGTCAGCATAGGGATTGCGGAGCCCACCGTTGGAAGACCGTCCTGGGATAAAGTTGCCCGGGTACATTTTAGGGTATTCGACGGGTGGTATGTCAAGTGCGGAACCAAAAATATCTTCGGTGTTTTCGCCCGGATAATTTCCGTTGGATACATAACCCTGCAGACCAAGTTCCATTTTAGTGGTATTGGTTACTTTAACGGTCAGGTTGCTGGTGAAGTTATAACGCGTGTACTTTAGTGAGGAGTTATAGTTTTCCAGTCCGTCCGTTTTCAGGAACCCGCTTTCATCATAGTAGGCGAGCGACACATAGTATTGTGACCTGTCGGATCCGCCGTTTACATTCAGGTTGATACGGCGGTTACGTCCGTAATCATTGAACACTTCTTTCATCCAGTCAACATTCGGGTAAAGTAACGGATCGGTACCCGCAGCTGTATTGTTAATGTAATCAGTAGTGTATTTCGGCGTTTCACCCCGGGTAGTCAGTGCTTCATTCACCAGGTTCATGTAAGTAACACCGTCGAGCATTTTAGGACGTACGGTAAACGTGGTGAAGCCTTCGTTGTAATCGAGGCTTACCTGCGGACTTCCGATTTTTCCTTTTTTGGTAACCACGATCACCACGCCATTGGCACCCCTTGCTCCGTAGACGGCTGAACCTGCTGCATCCTTGATGATAGTAAAGGACTCAATGTCTTCCGGATCTATATTACTGATCGAGCGGGCAACGCCATCTACCAGCACCAGTGGCGCCGAGCTGCCGGTGGTGGCAATACCGCGGATCCAGATATCGGCTCCATCGCGACCCGGTTCGCCACTTCTTTGCACACCCACTACCCCGGCTACACGGCCGGCGAGTAAGGTGCTGATATTGGCGACCGGCATTTTCAGTTCGGCTGGCGCAATGGTCGATTGCGCACCGACCACGCTGATCCTTCGCTGGCGTCCGAAACCTACAACGGTAACGGCATCCATGGAAGTGAGCGCCTGGTTCTGGAGACTGATCACCAGGATGGTGTTGGGCCCAACCACCTGCGTCAACGTCTGGTAACCGATAGCGGAGAACACCAGTGAATCCGCATCGCTGTTGACGTTGATCTGGAAAACACCGTTCTGTCCGGTACTGGTACCACCGGTACTTCCTTTTACTACTACCGTTGCGCCGTTGAGCGGAACACCGTTCACGTCGGTCACGGTTCCTGTTACACTACGGCCTCCCTGCGCCTGGATCAGCGTTGTGGTCAGCAGTGAGAGCAGCAGGAAGAATGTTGTTTTGAGTGACTTCGCCGGGTTGGGTAACACGGCGGGTTTGCTGGGGGCAGACGGTCGTTGCCGACCATCGTGCAGCAGTTGTTGAGGGTGCAAGCGTGCTGACATTTGTTTTAATTAGGGATGACAAAAATTAATAAATCGTTTTAGCTATTTAGCCAGGGGGTACGATCAAAAACAATCCGTTTAAGGCAGGCACAGGTGACCATGCGCTATCACACTTTGGATTCCGTCCGGGTTCAAAATGGTTGTGACCTGCAGCCGCGGTGTTTATCCGGATCTGCCACACAAGCATCCGGCCACCAACGTGGCAGCGGAATTATTTAGCCACTGCCCATTTATCTTCCAGCATTTTAATAAAATAACCTCCCACCACGCTTCTTGCCTGGAAGCCGACCATTACACCGGTGGCGGTTTCATGCCAGTCGCTGATGGGTACACGGCTTGTGGTGGTC
>SDZZ01000848.1 GCA_004173255.1 Chitinophagaceae bacterium
GTGTGCGGTGAAATATTTTGTAAATACCGTAAATAATCACGGCTCTATTCCGACTTTCAATTCCAATATCACTTCTGCCCTTCAGCGGTTCGATTCGTCACACATTTCTGAACCAGGGGATGTCTGTTTCCTATCGAGCAACCATACGGGATTGCAAAGCACTTCTTCATTCATGTTTCAAGGAAAAATACGCCGCATCAGCCTTTCCCCTTCCCTCTCAGCAACCTGTGTCCGCTATCAGCGCCGCTAACATTTTGAAGGCAGTGACCAGTGTTACAGGGTGAAAGACACTAGCTAACTTCTTTGAACTAGATCATCGCTCCACACCCCTAAACAACCAATTCCAACTGCGGAAAAATGTTCCAGCCCTCCCCGGCTGAACCTATGAGCCGGTCACCTTTCCTTCCCTTGTGCATTAGATGGCGTATTGGTAACAGAGCAACACCAAATTGATACGCCACTCTCTTCGGAAACATTTTGGAACCTGATGGTGAATGAATGTGCAAAAAAACCAACGACGCAGCATTACGCCTAACGGCGGGGGCTTGGCGAAGGCCGGGCAATCTGTTTTAAGCTTCCGGCTGAGCCCCGTTATAAATATCCTCGCTTCACTTCACGGGGCGAAGCCAACACGCCCCGGCTTGCGCCAAACCCCTGTTGGCTGCTGGGCGCATACTGGAATCACGACTCCCATGACCGAAAAATGCTGTTCATAAATTGATCGTAGGCACCACGGATGTATGAGTGAAGGAGAGAAAAGGCTAGCATAAACCAGCCAACTCTAGACATTAATTTATTCGGAATTACTCGTTGTACCGGGCCGACATCTATAGGCATTGAAGTCGAGAAATGGCCATGCCATGCAAATATAAGAAGCAACAGTCCGACAAAAAAACCACCTACCCACAACCAGGGGTGACGGCGCCACCAAAGGTTAATTTTTGTAATCAATCTTAGCGGCAATCCAGCCACTAATACAATTAAAATTGTTAGGATACTGACTAGCAATGCACCCAAAACATCATAAGTTATTAAAAGAAGCAAGTTGATTTCCTTTCGAGTGCTGTACCCGTTCGCGCCCTGGGAAGGCAGCGCCGCCAGCTTCGTCGGCCAAGTGAAAGTCACGGACGAC
>SDZZ01000306.1 GCA_004173255.1 Chitinophagaceae bacterium
CGCCCGCCGGTGAAAGACCTGTACAGTTACCTGTCGGAAAAAATTACGCAGGGTCCTATTTTCCTTTACCTCAATAACCGGCTGCTCTATAAAAAGAAACACGTGGTTACCAGGTTCGGCATCCCTACGCACTATGTATTGTTGCTGGACATCTATAAATCGGCCGACGGCCGCATCAATATCGTGTACTGGGACTACGGTAAAAAAACATTACAGCAGGTCCCAGCGCGGTTACTGAAAAAGATCATTTTTGGCATCACCCATTTTAACCCGGTCCCGAAAAAATGAGGAAGTACCCGCTCATACTGATCATTACACTGGCCACGCTTGCCACCGCCTGTAACCACTCACGGAAATTTACCCAGAACTATTACAGCGAGAACGAAACCGCCATCACCGCTATCCGCGACCGCTTCACACGCATGTATGATGCACATCCTTTCTCACTCGAACTGAAAGACAAATACCTCGAACGGGTTGGACTGGAGATTATAACCGACAGCATTAAATACATCTACGCATTTAATATCAATGAACATTACCTCACCGATACGCTGCGCAAATATGGATTCAGTATACAAGACATGGGCGACCTGATTATCGATATGCAAAAGGCACACTGCACCTGGATCACCAGCCTCGATTACTACGAAAACCACCGCAAAAAGGAACTGCTGTTCCTTTCCGTCCGGCACAAGGAACTGGAAACATTCCTTAAACCAGAAAAATACTTTGCCATGGCATTGTTTAACGAAACACAGCCGGTGGATGAAAAAAAGAGGTTGCTCGATAAAGAAGGCGTGAGCCAGCTGCGAAAGATCAACGGTAAAATATACCGGAGTATCAATGACAAAATATTTTATGCTGTAACCGATATGTACCGGTAACAGATCACCGCCACCTCCCGGGGGTTAACGTGCAACCAGGCTATGGGTATTGATCAGGGCGGGCTTTGCACTTTTCCTGTTCAACTTCAGCACAGCGTTAAACCCATTGCTGGCTCCCAGCAGGGGTGAAATAGTTACCCGCGGATCCGCCGACCGGTTTTTATGGATGGTGGGAACCAGTATCCCGGACAGGGTTCCAACTAATGCTCCCAATGCTACATCGGAGCGGAAATGCTGTCCTGCCTTCACACGCAGGTATGCGGTAGTGGCTGTGGCAGCTCCGGCAATGGTATACAGGATCCATTTATTATTCATCTCCGGGTGGTAATCGGAATAGACTTTGGCCATAAAAAAAGTGGCCGTTCCCACCAGCGCAACGTGTCCTGCAAAAAATGAATTCTGCGCCCCGCCCCGTGTGCGCGTACCCATATCCACATTGGGATTATAAGCATAAGGGCGGAATCGGTTTGCGCTCATCGCTGCCGATGTATATAACGTTCCGGTAATAGCCATCGCTTCGAGATAGAGCAATCCGACCCTCAGTGCATCTTTTCTGATTCGTTTATCGAGCAGCAACACCAGCGGCAATGGTTGCGAACCATAGAAAAACAGGTCACTCGCCGACTTGGCTTTTTCCGAATAGTTATCGGCTACCGGCCGGTCAAACTTGTTGATATTGTTTTTATCCAATGCAAGAATTTTTGCTTCCGGAATTTCGTCGCGCCCGTAGATTTTGCTGAAGCCATAAAGCGTCCAGGCAGTACCTGCCAAGGCAATAGGAAGATCAACCGCAGTTTTGATATGATATACCGGTTGTGCCGGTTCGTTGTCCATCCGGATTACCGCAACGGCAGAATCGGACTGGGCAAACACGGAAATTGAAGTGCAGAGTGCAACGGCAATAGTCAAAAAATGTCTGGTCATAAGGGGATTATTAATAATGATTCCCTATAAACAATACCTGTACCGAACATGGAATTAAGTGCAGGCTGGTGGCGGGCTGCAACGGAAACAACAGGTTGGGGAAGAAATACCACATCACTATTTTTCCAATCCAACCTTTTCCTTCATTTTTGCAAAAATCCCGGTAATGAAAATAGTCTCCCTGTCTGCCCGATCCGTCTTCATCCTCGCCCTGGTAATGATTTCCCATTCAGCTTTCAGCTGGGGACTGACCGGCCACCGGGTAGTCGGCAGGATTGCCCAGGCGCATCTCAGTAAGAAAGCAAAAAAGGAAATCAAACTCCTGATCGGTCATGAAAGCCTTGCCTGGTGGGCCAACTGGAGTGATTTCATCAAATCCGATTCGACGAATAAATCAAAAGATCCATGGCATTATGTGGACCTGCCGGGCCATATGTCCAAAGACAGTTTTATTGCGGCTTTGAAATTGCTGCCCGGGAAAAACCTGTATACCCAGATCATTGACATGAAACAACAGCTGGGCAACCGGTCGCTGCCGGTAGAACAGCGCAGGATCGCCCTTTACTGGATGATCCACCTGATGGGTGACCTGCACCAGCCCTTACATGTAGGACGCGATGAAGATGAAGGGGGCAACAAAATAGTAGTTTACTGGTTTGGCCAGAAGACCAACCTGCATAGCCTGTGGGACAGCAAACTGATCGAGTCGCAGGTATTCAGTTTTTCCGAATATGCAAGTGAACTGGATGTTTTGTCGAAGGAAGCAAATGAAAAACTGAGCGGTGGCACACTGGAAGACTGGTTCGCCGATTCACATGAAATGTCGGACCGTATCTATGATGCAAGTCCCAATGAAGCAAAACTTGGATACCAGTACAACTATGACTTCAAGGACCTGCTCGACGGGCAGCTTCGCAAAGGCGGGCTCCGCCTGGCAAAAATCCTGAACGAGGCATTTGACTAAAGAAAGGTAATGTACTTACATAAAGCAGCCGGCCGGAAAATTGAATTAATCAATTGACCGGCCGGCTTTCTTTTGCCCTGGCGACAGGCACTCTGGCGACAGTAACCTATGGTGTTTTAATCAGCGTCTTTGATTCAGTAACCATACAGGCGGTAGCTTCCATTAACGCCTGTTGCTGGGCAGGCAACAGCGCTACCACAATTTCTTTTTTATCCCTGTCGGTAAAAATCAGTTGCGAAACTTTCATCGTCGCTAATTTATTCAGCACCGTGTTAGTGGAAGTGTTATTCCGGTACTTGAAATGGAAATAACCATCGCAGTTCATACTCCCGGCATTGCGGTAACTGGTACGTGCCTTACTTCCCTCGAAGAATATAAAGACGGTGGATTCATCCTCGAAACAGCGGTCGGGCAGCGAGAAGAAAAAATCAAGCTCCTTGCTGTCTGCCTCTATATTGAGGGTGGCCCCCTGCAGGGTCAGGAAACCGGTTGAAATTTTTGACTCCTTGGTGTACGGATCGGTTTCCCGGATCAGTTTACATTCCTGCGACAGGACGGGGCTGGCACCCGCCAGCATGGCGCAGAGCGCGATACAGATATATTTCATAGGGTTTAAAAATACGATTTCCAGCCAAGCTTTTTGCGTGATTGATCCCCCCGAATGATTATTTTTGAAGGATATAACAAATCCCGATTAATGGCAAAAGCGAGCAAAACAAAAACGGCACCCAAAGCCGTCCCTTCAACCGGCAAACAGCCGGTCATCACTGACAAGTCGTTCACGTTCTTCAAATCATACATTAATAATGCCTCCCCTGTAGGATTCGAAACCTGGGGCCAGAAGCTCTGGATCGAATACCTGAAACCATACGTGGATACGCACTACGTGGATCCCTACGGAACTGCGGTTGGTGTAATCAATCCTGAACATCCGTTCAAAGTGGTGATAGAAGCGCACGCGGACGAGATCAGCTGGTTTGTAAACTACGTGAATGTGGAAGGATTGATTTACCTGAAAAGGAACGGCGGGGTGGACCACCAGACAGCACCCGCTTCCCGCGTTTTTATCCATGGTAAAAAAGGCCCGGTGAAAGCAGTATTCGGCTGGCCCGCGATCCATACCCGGATTGGCACGCCCGACCAGAAGGAGGCGCACCCGCGCACCGATAATCTCTGGCTCGATTGCGGTGCCAGAAGCCGTAAAGAAGTAGAAGACCTCGGCATCCATGTAGGTGCAGTGGTTACCTACCAGGACGGCTTTGACGAACTGGCTAATGGCAACTACATCGGCCGTGCATTTGACAACCGCGTCGGTGGCTTCATGATCGCCGAAGTGGCACGCCTGCTGAAAGAAAATAAAAAGAAACTTCCTTTTGGCCTGTATGTAGTCAATGCCGTGCAGGAAGAGATTGGTCTCCGCGGCGCGGAAATGATTGCCCGCCGCATCAAACCGGATCTTGCCATCATTACCGACGTAACACACGATACCACCACGCCGATGATCAATAAAAATATTGAAGGTGATATCAGCTGTGGTAAAGGTCCTTCCCTTGCTTATGCTCCGGCCATTCACAACAAGTTACTTGGACTGGTAGAGCAGGTGGCTGCCGATAACCAGATAGCCGTTCAATGGCGCGCGTTGAGCCGCAGCACCGGTACCGATACCGATTCGTTTGCCTATGCAAATGATGGTTGCCCTTCGGTGCTGATCTCGATTCCCCTGCGTTACATGCACACCACGGTTGAAATGCTTCATCGGGATGATATTGAGGAAACGATCCGACTGATGTATGAAACATTACTTACGCTCACTCCCCAAACAAACCTGCGTTATCTGTAATGCAGGCGTTTCTACTTTATATTGACCCCGGCAGCGGCAGTTACCTGGTCCAGGTAATTGTCGCCGCCGTTTTAGGGGTTGGTGTTTTCTTTAAAAATATCCGCCTTTATATCCGATCACTTTTCTTCCGCCCGAAAAAAGAAAAGGAAACCGAAACAGGCGGTACGCATGAGTAACGCGTACAACCGGCACCCCGCCTCCTACCGTGATCCGGCAGGTTTTATCTTTTACCGGGACGGACAACTTTACCGGCAGGTAAACCAGCAATTCCAACCCGATTTTGATCTCTTCACCGGCAGCGGGGCTTACGAACAGTTTGTAAAAGAAGGATGGCTGCTTGCGCACCAACGGGAGGAAAACAACTACACCGGTGATCCCGACTGGTATACTACCCTCAAACCCGCACGTATCCCATTTATAACTTACCCGTGGGAATGGTGTTTCAGCATGCTTAAAGACGCGGCCCTGCTTACCCTGCGGCTGGCCCGTGTGGCACTGGATTATAACCTTTCCCTGAAAGACGCGACCCCGCTCAATGTGCAATGGTACCAAGGGGCGCCGGTGTTTATCGACACCCTTTCGTTTGAGAAATACCAGCCCACCCGACCATGGATTGCCTACCGCCAGTTTTGTGAAACATTCCTGTCGCCACTGCTGCTGATGCACTACAGCAAACAACCGCTGCAACCACTCATGCTGGCTTATCCTGATGGCATTCCGCTGCGCGTAACGGGCCGGTTGCTGCCATGGAAAACAAGATTAAACCTGCCGGTTTACCTGCATATCCATCTGCATTCAAAATTATCAGCAGGTGCACACCGATCGGCCACGTCCAATGCCCCAACTTCTTTCAGCAAACAGAAAATGATCAACCTGCTTG
>SDZZ01000307.1 GCA_004173255.1 Chitinophagaceae bacterium
CTTTTGCCCCGCTCGATGACCGTCCGGGTTATAAACAATACGACTCACGCCGGGGTGCCGGTAACTCCAACGACCTGCGCGGGAAAATCCTCCGCATCCGCATGAATGAAGACGGATCTTACGAAATACCCGACGGTAATCTTTTTCCCAAAGGCACATTGAAAACAAGGCCGGAGATTTATGTAATGGGTAACCGGAATCCATACCGCATTACGGTTGACCAGAAGAACAGTTTCCTGTACTGGGGTGAAGTTGGTCCCGATGCAAACGCCGACAGCATTGGTCGTCGCGGCCCGCGCGGCTATGATGAAATCAACCAGGCGCAGAAAGCGGGCAACTTCGGCTGGCCGTATTTTGTGGGAGATAACTATGCATACAATACATACGATTACAGCACGGGTGTTGCGGGTCCCGCCTTTGACCCGAAAAAACCAGTGAATGAATCGCGCAATAACACCGGTATTCGTGAATTGCCACCGGCGCAGCCCGCATTTATCTGGTACCCCTATGGCGAATCGAAAGAGTTTCCGCAGGTTGGTTCAGGCGGACGCACTGCTATGGCCGGACCGGTTTATTACAGTGACCTGTTTCCCGGTAAAAGCGGACTGCCCACCTACTATAATGGCAAACTTTTTATTTATGAATGGATCCGCGGATGGATCAAAGCAGTGACACTGGATAAGGATGGGCACTACGACAAGATGGAGCCGTTTATGGCCGACACCAGGTGGAATTCACCGGTCGATATGGAACTGGGGCCCGACGGTAAATTATATGTACTTGAATATGGCACCGGATGGTTTACTTCGAATAACGATGCGGCTTTGTCGAGGATCGATTTTAATGGAGGCAACCGTGCCCCGAAAGTAACAAAGATCAGTACGGATAAAGCCACCGGCGCGCTTCCCATGCGTATTTCGGTAATGGCCGTTGCCACTGACCCGGAAAAGGACGAACTCACTTACACGTGGCACATCGGGGAACAGACAAAAGTTTCCAGTGATCCGGAACTGATTTATACCATCGACAAGGCCGGGGACTATTCCATTTATGCCGACGTCAGTGATGGTAAGGGCAACACCGTTCGCACCGATGCGGTGCAGGTGTATGCTGGAAACGAAGCGCCTGCGGTTGATGTAAAGATTGCGGGGAATAGCAGTTTTTATTTTCCCGGACAAAAAATCAACTACCAGGTTATGGTGTCGGACAAGGATGGCGAAACAACTGACCTGTCCGACCTGTATGTATCGGCTGGTTATGTGGATGGCATGGACAAGACTTCTACGTTTGGCCACCAGCAGGTATCTGAAACAGTGATTGGCAAAAACCTGGTGCTGAACCTCGATTGCA
This sequence comes from Chitinophagaceae bacterium, assembly GCA_004173255.1. Taxonomy (GTDB): domain Bacteria; phylum Bacteroidota; class Bacteroidia; order Chitinophagales; family Chitinophagaceae; genus JBEVJC01. The sequence continues at coordinate 1,351 of SDZZ01000307.1, forward strand.
AAGGTTGCCATAAGGTGGATGAACGCTCCGTTGGACCGGCATTTACAGAAGTATCCATGAAATATAAAAAGGACGCAAATGCATCGCAATACCTGGCAGGTAAAATAATAAACGGTTCCAGGGGGGTATGGGGGGAAACGGCTATGCCCGGGCACCCGGCGCTGAAACAGGAAGACGTCCGGTCGATCGTTACCTGGATCACATCGCTTTCTGAAACGGATAAAAAGCCCTCATTGCCTGCAGCCGGCTCGCTCGATCCCTCGCTTGGCCAGCCGGTGAAACCCAATGGCCAATTGTACCTTACTGCTACCTATTCGGACAAGGGAGGTGTTGATATTAAACCGCTTACTGGTACTACTACAGTAGTACTCCGTAATAACCAGGTCAGCCCCGCCGGCTTTAGCAAGTTAGACAAGTGGGTGGTTGCGGACAGGGAAGGACGTTCGTTTGCAGACGTTCCCACCGGGGGCGGATCCATGGCCCTGGAGGGTATTGACCTGTCAGGCATCGGGAAAGTATCCCTTACAACAGAATGGCAGAAGCAGCCGCTGGCAGCGGTTGTGTTCGAACTGCGGCTGGATGGATTGTCCGGTAAAAAGATCGGCGAGTTTAATTTCAATGCCATCGCTGCTGCGGCAGATTTTGGCAAAAGCTGGCATTCGCTCGTGCTGAGCACATCGCTGTCACCCGTAACTGATGGTCGCACGCATACCGTTTACCTGCTGGCAAAACCAGCCGCCGCGGGTTCAGCAAACACGTTGTCAGTTACTTCGATTGGCTTTTATCCGTAACAGCGGATGGTTACCCGGTCCCGATCCCTCACACGATCGGGTGATGGCTTGCAGGACGCCCAAGTTTCACGTATATTTATTTCCTGCCGGTGCCCGGTAATCATTAACCAATTAGCTGCCTTCCAGATGAAACTCAATTTTACGCCCGTAACCGGGCTGTTTTTTGCGCTGCTCGTAACTTTCGCTTCCTGCTCCACACATAAGGCCGAACCAAGGGTACTCGTTTTTACCAAAACCACCGGGTTCCATCATACTTCCATTCCTGCGGGCGTGGCGGCGGTGATGAAACTGGGAATGGAAAATGGGTTTACCGTCGACACCACTTCCAGCTCATCTTATTTCCAGCAGGACTCACTGGAGCATTATGCGGCGGTGATCTTCCTCAATACTACCGGTGACCTGCTTAATAACACGGAAGAAACGGACTTTGAACGATACATCCAGGCGGGCGGTGCCTTCGTGGGTGTACATTCCGCCACCGATGGCGAATACGACTGGGACTGGTATGGCAAACTGGTAGGCGGGTATTTCGAAAGTCATCCGGAAATCCAGGAGGCCGTGATACAAGTGGTAGACTCGGTGCATACTTCCACCGCGGGCCTTCCGCAAAACTGGAAACGCAAAGATGAATGGTATAATTTTAAAAAACTGGATACATCAGTTACCGTGCTGCTCAACCTGGACGAAACAAGCTACCAGGGAGGCAAAAACGGAAGCCGGCATCCGATCTCCTGGTACCATGAGTATGATGGCGGACGTGCATGGTATACCGGCCTCGGCCATACGGACGAATCCTATAAAGACCCGTTATTTCTGCGACACCTCCTCGGCGGTATCAGGTATGCAATCGGCGATAATAAAAAACCCGATTTTAAGAAAGCCCATACCAACCGGCTGTTACCCGACAAAGACCGCTTCACCAAAGTTCAACTGACGCAAGGCACCCTGGAAGAGCCAACGGAAATGACCATCCTGCCCAACCTGGATATCCTGATCGCCCAGCGAAGGGGGGAGATCATGTTGTACAAACAGCAATCAAAAAAACTGGTGAGTGCGGCAAAACTCGATGTGTACTGGAAAGCAACAACACCCAAGACCCGTACCGAAGAAGGCCTGCTTGGAATACAGGCTGACCCTGAGTTTGCGACGAATCATTTTGTGTATGTGTATTATAGTCCAACCGGAATTTCGGTCGATCGTTTATCCCGTTTTGTTTTTGAAAATGATAAAATAAACCTCAACTCGGAAAAGGTCATGCTCGATGTGAAAACGGATCGGGAGATCTGTTGCCATACCGGGGGTTCGATTGCATTTGGTCCCAACCGGATGGTATTCCTTTCAACCGGCGACAACAGCACCCCGTTCGACCGTCCCGATGAAGGCATTAATATACATGCATTCGCCCCGCTGGACGACCGGCCCGGTTACGTTAAATGGGATTCGAGACGAACGGCCGGAAACAGCAATGATCTCCGGGGCAAAATCATCCGGCTGCAGATTAAACTGGATGGCACCGTAGAAATTCCCGATGGAAACCTTTTTCCGAAAGGAACGGAGAAGGCCCGGCCCGAGATCTATGTGATGGGCAACCGGAATCCTTACCGCATCTCGGTTGATCCGAAGACAAGTTTTGTATACTGGGGTGAAGTTGGTCCCGATGCACTGAATGATAGTTTCCCGACACGCGGTCCACGGGGTTATGATGAGATCAACCAGGCCAGGAAGGCCGGCAATTTTGGATGGCCTTACTTCATCGGTAATAATTACCCGTACCGTGAATACGATTTTGGTACCGGTAAGCCGGGTGAGTTGTTCCAGCCCGATAAGCCACTGAATAACTCGCGCAACAACACGGGTCTGCGTGAGCTGCCACCAGCGCAGCCTGCGTTCATCTGGTATTCCTACGGTGAGTCAAAAGAATTTCCGCAGGTTGGTTCGGGCGGACGTACCTCCATGGCCGGTCCCATTTACTACACCGACCTGTACCCTGAAAAAACACGACTGCCTGATTACTACAATGGAAAATTTTTTATTTATGAATGGATGCGCCGGTGGATCAAGGTGGTGAGTTTTGACAGGAACGGCAATTTTGAAAAGATGGAAGGTTTCATGAATGACACGAAGTGGAATTCGCCGGTCGATATGGAAGTTGGTCCCGATGGAAAGCTATATGTGCTGGAATACGGGACCGGATGGTTTACCGGCAACAATGATGCAGGGCTGGCCCGCATTGATTATAACACCGGTAACCGCGCACCCGTGGTTGAAACGGTAACTGCTGATAAAACTTCCGGAAGCCTGCCATTCAAACTGGCCCTCCACCTGAAGGCTACCGATCCGGAAAAAGATCAGCTGTCATACACCTGGCATATCGGTGATATGGAGAAAACGACCAGCAGCCCCGACCTCGAATATACCCTCGATAAAGCGGGCGACTATAACGTGTATGTAAACGTGACCGATGGCAAAGGCAACGATATTAAATCGGATCTGACCCATGTGTATGCAGGCAATGAAGCGCCCGTTGTCAGCATCCGCATCAATGGTAACAGCAGTTTTTATTTCCCCGGTAAAAAGGTAAACTACCAGGTGATGGTGTCGGATAAGGAACAAACCTCCGCACAATCAGACCTGAAAAATATTTACGTCGGAGCCGATTATATCGAAGGTTCGGACCTGGCGGGCGCCATGGGACACCAGGTGATGAGCGAAGCAATGGTGGGTGAAAGCATCGTTATGAATTCCGATTGCAAGGGTTGCCACAAGCCGACCGAGAAATCCATCGGTCCATCCTTTACCATGGTGGCCAATAAATACAGCAAGGATAAAAACAGCGCAAAATACCTGATGGATAAAATCATCAATGGTTCCCGTGGGGTGTGGGGAGAAACGGCTATGCCCGGGCACCCGGCCATGAAACCTGAAGAAGTAAAAGCGGCAGTCGCGTGGATCACCTCCCTGGCAGAAAAAACGCCGGCACCATCGCTGCCACCTGCGGGCAATCTTGATCCATCGCTCGGGCAACCTGTGCGTGAGCAAGGGCAGCTGCGACTGACGGCCAGTTATACCGACCAGGGCGGGCAGGGCGTGAAACCACTGACCGGCACGTCGGCCATCATTCTCCGCAATAATGTGGTGAGTGCTGCGCAATTCAATGGTATGGATAAGTTTGTTCTCAACACGGCCGGGTCAAAATCGGTGGCCACCGTTCCAATGAACGGCGGCTGGTGCCGGATTGATGATGTTGATTTGTCGGGGCTTTCAAAGGTGTCTATAGTACTTGAATGGCTTATGCAACCAACGGCCGATTGTGATTATGAATTGCGGATGGATAGTCCCACCGGTACCA
>SDZZ01000308.1 GCA_004173255.1 Chitinophagaceae bacterium
GTTCCGGGTCGATTTTGTCACCGCCATCCAGCCAGGGGCGGGGAATAACTTCGGCGTCCGGGTGGGACTGGGTGGACTTCTCGGCGGAAAAATCAGTTTTGGGTCTAAATAAATTCCTGTTATCCCGGAATAATCTACCAGACCTGCGTCGATATCCCATTCAGGTCACAGTCCCTTGCGGGGTTGAGAAATCTGCATTCGCATCGTATATTTGCCGTCGAAATTTGGTTCAGCCTGCAACTGACCGATTAGTTAATTGCCGTCCAATGACGGTTCAAATTTCAACAATGGCTTTACACAACCGCGTTTCCCGAAGGGAACTGAAGGAACGGGTGCTGCTGGACCCTACCCCGCGCACCACACTCTCTTTTTACTCCTACTTCCGCATCAGCGATCCTGCAGGTTTCCGTGACCAGCTTTTCAGGGACCTTAGCCAGTTCGGTGTGTTCGGTCGCATCTATGTGGCTGAAGAGGGAATCAATGCGCAGATGAGCGTACCAACCGAAAACCTCGAATCGTTCCGCAGTTATCTTTATTCCATTGAAGGACTCGATGGGGTACGACTCAACATCGCCGTAAACGATGACGGCAAATCCTTTTACGTGCTCGATATAAAAGTCCGCAACAAGATCGTTGCCGATGGCATCGACGATCCGGATTTCAATATGGACAGGAAAGGCCAGTACGTTAATGCGGAACAGTTCAACCAGCTGACAGCTGACCCCGACACCGTGGTCATCGATATGCGGAACCACTATGAGTTCGAAGTAGGGCATTTCGAAAAAGCAATTGAAATTCCCAGTGATACCTTCCGGGAGCAGTTACCCATGGCAGCAGGTATGATGGAGGCGGACAAAGACCGCAATATCATTATGTATTGTACCGGTGGGATCCGTTGCGAAAAGGCTTCGGCTTATATGCTGCACAAGGGTTTCAGGAATGTGTTCCACCTCGAGGGCGGGATTATAAATTATACCAACGAGGTAAAATCAAAAGGTCTCGATAATAAATTCCACGGAAAGAATTTTGTGTTCGACCAGCGGCTGGGTGAACGCATCACCGATGAAGTGATCGCCTGTTGCCACCAGTGCGGTCAACCAGCCGACACACATGTCAACTGCGTGAATGATGCCTGTCACCTGTTGTTTATCCAGTGCGATGAGTGCAAGGAAAAAATGGAAGGATGCTGCAGCCAGGAATGCCTCGACTTCATCCACCTGCCCGAAGAGGAACAACGGGAAAAGCGCGCAGGGATCGATAAGGGGAGGAATGTATTCAACAAATCCAGGAGCCGATCGCCCAGGCATTCAGGCGACGGATCAGCCTGAACAACTTGTCCCGCACGTGCCTCAGGTTTATTTATCCATCCACTTCAGGCAAACGGGTTTCCCGACGCTGATCGTATTATCCGTTTTTGTTAGCAGTCCGGTTTTTGCATTCCGGCTGAATACAATCACCTCTTCAGTATTCTGGTTAGCCACCAGCAGGAATTTACCTGAGGGGTCGATGCTGAAATTGCGCGGACCCTTGCCCAGCGTTGGCTGGAACCCAACCGTTTTAAGCGTGCCTTTTTTTGCATCAATCTTATAGATGACGATATTGTTGAAATCACCCCGGTTGCTTGCATACAGGAATTTTCCATCGGCCGATACATGGATATCGGCACTTCCCGCTTCACCCTTTGCATTTTTCTCCACACTGCTGAGCCGCTGTAATTCTTTCAGTTTGTCCCCTTGGTATTCATAAACGACCACCGTTCCGGAAATTTCCTCGATCAGGTACAACAGGTTTTTGGTGGGGTGAAAGGCGATATGGCGCGGACCCGAACCTGGCCTTGACTCGGCCGCTACCGCCGCAGATGGGGTGATGTTCCCATTTGCCGCGTTGAAATCGTACAGCATGATCTTGTCGATGCCAAGGTCAGCCACATATAATGACTTGTTATCCGGGGAAATATTGGTTGAATGCACGTGCGGTCCTTCCTGGCGACTTTTGTCAGCACCTGTGCCTGCGTGTTTGATCGTTACCATCGGCTCACCAAGTGATCCGGAGTCGGAAACGGGGTAGGAGGTAAAATTGCCCGTTCCGTAATTGGCAACAAATACCCATTTGCCGGTTTTGTCCACCTCCACGTAACAAGGATAATCGCCTTCGGTAGACTGTGTATTGATCAGCGTGAGCTGGCCAAGATTCTTGTTAAAAGAGTAGGAAGAAACCCTTCCGCCTTTTCCGTCCTTGCCGTTTTCATGCACTGCGAATACATATTTCTGGTCGGGTGAAATGGCAAGGAACGACGGGTTGGATGCCTCCACCATGCTTACGCTGTCTGCCTTGCCGGTATTGCTGTCGAACGAGTACACATATATACCCTTGCTTTTACCACCGGTATAGGTCCCGGTTAACAGGTAACGGGATTGTGCATTTGCCGCGCTGAGCGCCATGGAGAATGCCAGAGAGAGTGCCATGCCAGGAAGCCATTTTTTCATTCACGTAATTTTAGGCGTTGTTTAAACGGGCTTCAAATTACTAATAAGCCATCAGAATACTTTATAAAGTTTTCCTTAACAGTTGCCCTTCAAAACGCCTGCCGGAAAGGATCGCAGGGCATTTTTCTTTTAGTTGACTTTAACATGTTCCAATCAAACCTTCGTTAGTATGGCATAGTCTTATTACTGTAAAAAGCACTGGTTAACTAAAAAACATAAACTGAAACATCATGAAAAAGATCTTTACAATCACTTCCCTGCTGGTCCTGATGGCCGTAGCATTTGTGGGTTGTACAAAACGTAGTTACAATAACGGGTACGATGAAACCGATTACTGGCTGAGGAAGGAAAGCGGGGTGGTTGTATACAGCGACGACTATTGCCCTTATATCGTTATCGAAACCTATAATGGTTATACCGTTGTCCGCAACCTGGGATACCAGCCTTTTGAAGGGGATGAAATTTATGGCGACCTGAGTCGTCGTGGTGTAATGGATCTTTACAACTATACAGACAATTCGATTACCCGTGGTGAGGTGACCGATTACTGGCTCAGCTATGCGGATGCGCAGTACATCATCGACAACCTTTGTTATACCTATGGTAAAAGCGGTGAAAAGAAAGTGATCAGGACAAACGTTCCAAAGAACGCGAAGAGAACAAAATAAAGACTGGCGGTTGGTTTATATTAAAAAACCACAGCATTCACGCTGTGGTTTTTTTTGTATCAGGTGTGACAACGATCCTTCCAGGATGACAATCCTTCCGCGATGACAAATCCCTCCAGGAAGACAATTTCTTCCAGGATAATAATAACTATTTCAGATGACCCAATGCCGCGGTCACTTTTTCAAACGTTTCATCGTCACTTAATTTTTCAGGAACAAACTTTGTCCCGATTACTTTTTCATACAATTCAATATAACGTGATGAAATAGTATTCACCCATTCGTCGGTCATTTCAGGAACCACCTGGCCTTCCTTTCCCATGAAATTATTTTCAATCAGCCATTCCCTCACAAATTCCTTACTCAGTTGTTTCTGTCGTTCCCCTGCGGCCTGGCGTTCATCGAATCCTTCTGCATAAAAGTACCGGGAGCTGTCCGGTGTATGGATCTCATCCATCAGGTAAATGGTTTCCCCTATTTTCCCGAATTCATATTTTGTATCAACGAGTATCAGGCCGCGGCTTGCTGCAATTTCTTTTCCGCGTTCAAACAACTGCAGGGCATAGTTGCTGAGTACCTTCCATTCCTCCTCCGTAGCCAGGCCCGTTGCAAGAATCTGGTCGGGCGAAATATCTTCATCATGCCCTTCGGAAGCCTTGGTAGACGGGGTTATGATGGGGGCAGGGAAGTAGTCGTTTTCCTTCATACCATCGGGCATCACTGCACCACACAGGATGCGCGATCCGGATGAATAAGTGCGCCAGGCGTGGCCCGTAAGGTTTCCACGCACCACCATTTCAATTTTAAATGGCTCACACTTTTTACCAATAGATACATTCGGGGCAGGCACTTCCAGTAACCAGTTGGGGCAGATATCGATCGTTGACCGAAGCATATACGCCGCAATCTGGTTCAGCACCTGGCCCTTGAAGGGGATTGGTCGCGGAAGGATCACATCAAAGGCCGAAATCCGATCCGATGCCACCATCACCAGCAACTCATCGAGCGTATAGACATCCCGTACTTTTCCACTATAAAATGCCGATTGCGCAGGGAATAAAAATGTAGCCATAATCGAAAGTAATGAGGCGTGAAATTATCACCAAAACCGGGCATTCCAATATTTCAACATTTTATTCTTACTGCCTGAAAATTAAATTTTCACGGAACCCCCGTAATGTGTACTTTTCCAACAAATTCCAGAACCAAAATTGCTTATTTATGAAAAAAACCTTTCGCTTCTTTGCAGCAGGGTTACTCTCCATTTTGTTATCACTGGTCGCCCATGCACAAACCGTTTCTGTGTCGGGTAACATCAAAAACAGTGTAACAAAAGAGGTGGTTCCCGCTGTTTCCATTATCATTAAAGGAAGCAGTGTGGGAACCTACTCCAACCAGGATGGGGATTTCAGCATTTCAGTGGCCAAACTGCCCGTTACCCTTGTCATCAGTTCAGTTGGCTACGACAATCTCGAATTGACAGTAACGGATGCTACCACACCGGTGGCAATCGATTTCAAACCAAATACGACCCTTGGCCAGGAAGTGGTGGTGGCTGCAACCCGCACTCCAACAAGGATCCTCGAATCCCCTGTCACCGTTGAGCGCCTCAGTGGTTCAACCCTCCGGAACGTTCCCGCCCCAAGTTATTATGAAGCACTGGCCAACCTGAAAGGGGTGGATATGCATACGGCCAGCCTTACCTTCCGCACCGTCACTACCCGTGGCTTTGTAAGCAGCGGTAATACAAAACTGAACCAGCTGATAGATGGCATGGATAACCAGGCACCCGGTCTGAACTTCTCCGTGGGAAGCATCATCGGGCCAACAGAACTGGATGTCGACAACGTGGAACTCCTTGCCGGCGCATCTTCCGCGCTGTATGGTTCCGGTGGTATGAACGGAACCGTCCTGATCACCAGCAAAAACCCATTCAAATACCAGGGCCTCAGCTATAATATCAAACAGGGTATCAACCATATTGATGATGGCAACCGTGGTGCCGCTCCTTACTACGACTGGACGGTACGTTACGCCAAAGCCTTCAAGGATAAATTTGCTTTCAAGCTTTCTGCCCAGCTGGTGCAGGCGCAGGATTGGGAAGCCGATGATTTCCGCAACGTTGCCCGCACCAACATCCTCAGCAAGGTGGTGGGTGGCAACCGTACAACCGATCCCAATTACGACGGTGTAAATATGTACGGTGATGAAACATCACAGAACATGCAGGGCATTGCCAACCTGGTGGTTGGTGCCGGCACGCGTGGCTTTATTGCGCAGTATATGGCAGCAACCGGCGGGCTCACGCCATCACAGGCACAGATCAACGG
>SDZZ01000849.1 GCA_004173255.1 Chitinophagaceae bacterium
CATCCTGCATACACAACCACCGCCAAATGAGAAAGATCCTGCCGGTCCTTTTAACCCTCCTGTGCTTTTGCGTGAGCGTCCATGCCCAGCTCCGACTGAAAAATGCCCGGTTCCAAAGCTGGGAGACGCTGGTGTTCCGGATTCCGGCCGACAGCGCCGCTAGCGTGCTCAGTGATGGAATGGTGGACCCGGAATGGTACCTGTCCCGGCAACCTGTAACCGTTTTCCGGACCGACAACCTGCCAACCGAAACCCTTCCCATTGGCCATTACCTTTTTTTCTCGCTGGTAAACAATAACCTGGTGTATGAATATTTTAACCAGACGGCCGTGCAGGTCCGGCCAGTCAATAATAACCACCGTGTGCAACTGGAGTTACGCGATAGCACCGGCGCTCCCATCAGCGATGCAAGGGTTTGGGTAAATGGCCATGAAAGTCCCTACCAGCCAGCGTTGGCGGCATTCCAGGTAAATGGACGGCATCCGGATAATGCGTTGGTTAAAATCGCTGTTCCGGGTGATACCAGTTTTGTCCGTTTAACCGCGATGCAAATTGAAAACAATCATGGCTGGAGTCCGTGGTGGAACCGCCTGAAATCATCCCGGGCCGGCAAGCTGATCCGCTGGCCGGGTAAAAAAATCGAGCGGCTATTTACCCGGAATTATTATGGGTGGCCTTACCGGAAAGCCCCCAGAAAGCCAAAGGGGTATATGGTCTTTAATAAGGCCTTATATAAAACGGGTGATACCGTGAAATTCAAGGCATATGTGCTCGACAAACATAATCGTCGTTTAAAACGTTCACTGGCGGTTAGATTGTCCTACCAGTTGAACGGGCGGAATATCACCTTGCAGCTTGCGTCACTGAAAGCTTCGTTTGCCGGATCATATACCCACGAATTTGTGTTGGGTGACTCACTTCCATCGGACCTCAACTACCGGATTGGCCTGTGGACGGGCATTGACAAGGAGGTGCTGAACGGCAGTTTCCGGATCGAAGATTACCTGAATGACGAGGTAGCCTCGCATTCACTTCGTGCTTCTTCGGATAAATTTTATCGCGGCGACAGCATGGTGTTTACGCTGACTGCAAAGGATGCTGCCGGGTTGCCGGTCATGGACGGACG
>SDZZ01000309.1 GCA_004173255.1 Chitinophagaceae bacterium
ATTTTTACCAGCCCGTTCAGCGGCGCAAGTCGAGTAGCATCAAAGATGATCCACCGGCCACCGAGAAAGGCTTCAAAACAGGCATGGAAGTCCTGCGGCTGCAACTGGTAAGCGTACACTGCACAATATCGCGCAGGAATGGTCAGTGCGCGGCATAATGCAATACCGAGATGGGCAAAGTCGCGGCACACCCCTGCCTGCTGCGTGACGGTATCATAGGCTGAAGTTTCTGCATTGGTCGATCCGCTGAGGTATTCCACGTTGGTGTAGATCCAGTCCGTGATGGCCAGTACTTTATTAAAATCATTTTCGATGCGCCCGAACTGGTGGGTGGCCAGGCGGAACAGTTTGTCCGACTGGCAAAACCTGCTGGGGTTGAGGTAACTGATTACTTCAGGCTGCAGGTTCCATACACCGGCTTCGCCGGCGTCTTCACAATTCACCAGGTCGAAATGGTTCTCCACGGTGGCAGTGTAAGCGCAGTGGATTTCACCCGGCGAATTGGTATTGATCCGGATGAGCCGGTTGTTATCCGGGAAGGAAGCGATCTCGGTAAAGTGCTGGTCGCCCGAAACAATCAGGTTTTCTTCAATGATTTCCTGCCTGCCGCGGGCAGCATGCACATTGATAAGGATAACGCATGGTTCGGTAGTAGTGTAGTTGAGGTCGGCGCTCACATTAAATTTCATCAGCCGGAAGATACGACCGAAAAAGAAACGGTCTCAACCGAATGTTGAGGCTGTTATGCAAGGGCAGCAGGGGATCAGCACAAACCACCGCCCGGGGCTGTACGCTATCGCCCGGATGGTGTAATGAAACCGTGCACCCTTATTGGCAGGTCCAACTCAAACTCCTCATTTTTAGGGATTTGGGAGAATGGCATGTTTTTGCATACCGCATTGGCACCAATTCACCCATATGCTGAGACATTTTTTCCTGATCACCTTCCGCAACCTGCGCAAGAACGGCTTTTACAGTGCTATCAACATTACCGGTCTTGCGGTGGGTCTGGCCGGTTTCATTATCGTACTGCTATACCTCAATTATGAGCTCAGTTATGATAAATGGAACCCGGACATGGAACGGGTATACCGCATTTCCGAACAAACCGATGAAGAGATCCAGGAGCAGACGCCGGCACCACTTGCTGCGTTCCTGAAATCAGGTGTGCCCGGTGTGGAAGCTGCTACCAGGGTACAGGCGGGTGATGATTATGAAGTGTCACTTCGTGCAGGTGATAAAAGTATCTATGCAAAAGGCAGCGTGGATATCGATTCGAATTTCCTGTCCGTGTTTCCGCTTGAACTGGTACGGGGTGATGAGAAAACAGCCCTGCTCCGGCCCAGCTGCCTGATTATTTCGACAGATCTTGCTACTGTCCTGTTTGGAAATGAGGATCCCATTGGTAAAGTGGTACGCGTTTACAATGCATTCGATGTGGAAGTAACCGCCGTATTCAAAAAACCATCCACTCCAACCCATTTTCCCATTAACCTTGCCTGGCGTTCGCCGTATGAATCTTCAAACATGCATTGGGGAAACCGGTCTTTTACCACGTATATTAAAATGACGGGTGCCATGCCCGTCACCGAACTGGAAGGGAAGATCAACCCGGTTTATTACACAGGCCAGTTGAAAAAAGACAATACGTCATTTGAAAGCTTTCGCCAGAAGGGACACCAGGCGGGGCTTTTCGCTGATAAGGTAACTGATATCCATAATTTCCCTGCACATGGTCCCACCCAGTTTCCCACTGTAATGGTGCTGCTGGTACTTGCATTCCTCTTACTGCTTGCCGGATCGGTTAATTTCAGTAACCTGTCAATCGCTTCGTCTATCCGCCGTGCAAAAGAAGTAGGGGTAAGGAAAGCGATGGGGTCGGGCAGGGGCCAGCTGCTGCGGCAGTTCCTTGGGGAAACGAGCATCCAGTGCCTCATCAGCCTGGCACTGGCAATACTGCTGGTGGCACTGGCCGTACCATTCTTTACCAGCACATTTGAATTGGATAATTCATTACTCTCCGGCGCCAACATCGGGTCACTGGCTGCACAGGTTGCACTATGCCTGCTACTGATCATCCTGTTGTCGGGTCTTTACCCGGCGGTATTCCTTGCCATGCTCAATACCACAAAAGTATTGAAAGGGGAATACTCCACCGGCACCCGTGGCCGGGGTTTCCGCAATGGTCTGATTGTAGTGCAGTTTGTGGTGGCCGCATTTTTTGTATTTGGTACAGTGGTCATCAACCGCCAGGTGCATTACATGGAAACAAAGGATCGGGGTTTTACCGGCGAGCAGGTAATCCGGATTGAATCCATGCAGGACACCCGCGATAAAAACTTTGAATCTACCCGTGCCACACTGATGGATCTTCCCGGCGTAACGATGGTGGAGAAAACAACCGAAGTGCCCGGTGATCAATACGGGGACACCTCCACATTTTTCTTTAAACATGATGGCCGTGATGTACGCCTCGGTTCGGTAAAAGTAAGTACCGGTTATTTTGAATTGCTGGGGATTCCGCTATTGACGGGACGTTTGTTCGACAACCGGTACAGCGACCAGCATACCCGCTCGGTGGTACTGAATGAAATGGCAGCTGCACGATTAGGCAATGGTGATCCGGTTGGCAAGTCCATTTATTTTAATGGTTGTGATACCATCCCTGTGCAGGTGATCGGGGTAGTAAAGGATTTTATGGTGCAGGGATTTGACCAGGCCATACAGCCGAAGGCCTATACCATCGGCAACGATGTGTGTATGTTCCAGTCAGGCGGCGGCCTGCTGTTGAAAACATCTTCCGGTAAAATGGCGGGCACTATTGCTGCCCTGCAGCAACAGTGGAAAAAAATTGAACCCGATGTGCCGGTCCGTTATTCTTTCCTGGACGACAATTTTGCGCGATTGTTTGCATCACAGTTCCGTCTGCAGAAAATCATCTCCATCTTTACCATCGCCGCCATCCTCATTTCATTAATCGGGTTGTTTGCCATGACGGCTTACCTGACCGGCCAGCGAAATAAAGAGATTGGGGTAAGGAAAGTACTGGGCGGATCGGTCTTTAACATTGCATCACTCCTTAGCCGCGACTTCCTGCTGCTCGTGCTGGGCGCCGTAATCATCGCTGCACCACTTGCCTGGTGGGCCACCGACAAATGGCTGAGCAGCTTTGCCTACCGTATCACTCCCGGATGGTGGATGTTTGCATTGTCCGCACTGGCGGTGTTTGCGGTGGCTTTACTGACGGTTGGTGTGCAGGCTATCCGTGCAGCAAGCGCGAATCCGATCAGGAGCCTGCGGGCGGAGTAACAGTATTGCCCCGCTGGCTTGCATGGAAGGCTGGTCGATGAAGTGGTGGCAACTGTTCGCTAGGATCTCACGGCAATAAACAGGTCAACCACCGCATTTGCGGAGTCCGTTGCCCGTTCATCATACACTTCGAAATCTGCCGTGAATGCACGGTCAAGGCGTGCATTCCACACCTTGACCCATTCGTTGAAAACGATGCCCTGCATCAGGTCGCCTTCAGCAGTAAATTGTTCGAAAGGGCCGGCTTCAATACGTACCGACCGCAACATGCCTGCTGATGATCCGGAAGCCGCATTGGCCCTGCATCCGAGGATCACATCATATTCGCCCGTATGGTCCGATTGATAATTGGTATACACACTGTAAATGGCATCATTTACACGGTCGGCCAGCTGGTTCAGGATGCCTTCACTCCAGAACCGGGTCCACAGGGCAGGAATGTCATTTTCCGCCTTACCTGGCGCGTTGCTGGTGCGTATACTTATGCCTGTAACCAAAAAACTTTCCGTGACTGATACTTTCATAAACCCTGGTTTGTGTAAAGATAGCCGCAATGTTTTTTTCCCGCTCCCTGTTTTCCATGGGATGCGTGGCAGAACAGGCATCACCCCAGGCCGTTGCAGGCTGGTTTTATTTTGTGAAAGTGAATGCGTTGAAGGGCCCTTGTTTTATCAGATAAATGATTCATCATCCACCGCGTCCTTGCCCTTCTGGTTCAGCACCACGGTAAAACCGTCCACCCCTTTTTTTGCAAACTGGCTGATAAAACGGTCCTTCTGCAGTTCGGCCAGGAATTGCTCTGCTTCTTTTTTCTCGATGGTGGTTGACTTGGCAACCGAGGTATAACTAAGCCTCGCAGGCTCGCCGATGGTAGCATCACTTGCAATAAAACGAAGCAGTTCTAATTTATGCTGGTCTGACATATGGTAATTTTTTAGTTCCACAATTTACGAAGATTCACGGCAATCATGGTCCCCGCAGTTTGTTGTAACAGGATCCGGGGAACCGGGCAGGGCCGCTATAAAAAAAATGCGGGTCCTGGTAACTTTTCACCGAACCGTTTGTCATTGTAAATGCAAACCATCCAACCCCCGTTTCAATCCGCCGGAATGCTTTAATGAGCTTCACGGATCCACGGAGTATGGGTCAAACATCAACTATATGTCGAAATTTAGTAAGACGGCCGGACATAGTAAGGAAGTGTGTACCGCCGGTGTAAATGCCGTACGCGACGCGCTATATGTATTGAATGGTAAATGGAAACTTCCGCTGATTCTTACCTTAAGCGAAGGACCGCTCCGGTTCAACGAAATCCAGCGTTCGCTGGGCGATATTACCCCGAAAATACTTTCTAAGGAATTACAGGATCTCGAACTCAACGAATTTGTGGAAAGGAAGGTAATGCCTACCAAACCCGTTACAGTCATGTATGAGCTGACTCCGTACAGCGATTCGCTCGAGAGTGTAATCGAAGAACTGAAAAAATGGGGCCTTGCCCATCGTCAAAAAATCATGGGTGTAAAAACGGCAGAACCTGCCGCTGTAGAGGCAGCGTAAAACGGTTCCGATAATCACATCAGCCACAAGCCGGCAGCATCAGTCTTCGTGGCGCGTGGTCAGTGTTGCCTGCTACGGATAACTGTCCAGAATGCAGTGACGGCAATAGCGAGCAGGCATAAGAACAGGACGCAGGTGATGTAAAAAAGGGTAATCATGGTATCTGTTTCTTTGTTTGATTCGAAGGAGTCAGGCAAGTTCCGTATTGTTGGTTCCACCGGTAATCCGGGGTTTCCCATGAACGGAGAACAAATGTAATGGGCCGCATGCAACACTAAACCATCAGGGGGCAGATTGAGAAAAAATTCTACAATCACGTCGAATTTATACTACACAGCTGATTTGTTTCCGGCGACAAGTGCCTGTTTTCCCTGCTCAACTCTTCGCGCTTAGGTGTTCGGTTGGGTACGTTTTACCATTGTCACGGGGCGGGTTTTGTTACCGGACTGTAATCATGCATTGTGCCCGATGTCCTGATAAACAAAAAGCCGTTCCTGCTTTCGCGGGAACGGCTCCTGGTTTATCGAAGTGCTACTAGTTTACGTAGAAGGGGATGTTGGCGGTAGCCACGTTGTTGTGACCATCGGTGATATATACGAACAGCCTGTA
>SDZZ01000310.1 GCA_004173255.1 Chitinophagaceae bacterium
ACCGTAAAGAGGAGACCACGCCTGCCACCACCAATGCTTTCCGCGACTCTGCGGCATTTATTTCGTACACCGTAACCCGACTGAAAAACTCGCAGGGCACCGAGCCGGCAGAAACAGCCTGGATGAAGCAGCGGCTGGTGTACAATGACGAAACATTCGAAGAGCTTGCCCCCAAACTGGAATCGTGGTACAACCTGCGGGTTGTTTTCCAGGATCCCAAACTGAAAAAGAAACGGTTTACCGGTGTACTCGAGAAAGAGAACCTGGAACAGCTGTTACGCATTATGCAACTATCGTCCGCATTCGATTATAAGATCCAGGGTGATCAGTTACTGCTTGGCCTCTGACATTTTTATCTAAAAACGAAAAAACATACGCTATGCTGAAGTAAAAAACACGCATGAAAAAAGGGAGATGTTGTAGCATCCCCCCGTTCGCGAAATCAAATCAGAGATACGACGTCGGAAAACAAGGTATCTCCATTCAAACTGCTATTCCAAATTTATGCAAAAAAATGAAGCAAAAGGGACTGCCGTGCGCGGCCGTTCCCTGGTTAAATGGCTCCTGGTTATGAAACTCACTGCTATCCTGCTCACTGTCTGTTGTCTCAACCTGTCCGCCCGCGGACTGGCACAGGAGAAAATCAACCTGAGCGTAAAGGATGTGAAGATCAAAAGCGCACTGGGCGCCATCCAGAAGGTAAGTTCCTACCGGTTTTTCTACAGTGATGACATCCTTCCGGGTGATGTGCGCGTTACGGTCGATGCAAAAGATGCCACACTGAACTTCCTCCTCGATTACATTTTTGAACGGACAAAACTGACCTACCAGCTACTCGAGAACAATGTGGTAGTGGTGGCACAGAAAGGCGCGCTGATTGCAGCCCCAACCGTCACCGGCACGGTAAAATTTAAAGGGGATAGCGGACTTACCACCGCAGCGGGTATAGTCATCACCGAACAGGGCACCACGCGTTCGGTGGTAACCAACGAACAGGGTAGCTTCACCATCGAAGTAAGTTCGCCCGATGCTACACTGGTCATTTCCCACGTAGGTTATACCACGCAACGGATTCCACTCGCGGGTCGTACCACACTCGACATCACACTCGATCCCGCTGCCAGCCAGCTGGAAGATGTGGTGGTGACGGCTCTTGGTATCAGCCGGAAGAAAAAAACACTGACCTACGCGACACAGGAAATCAAGGGCACAGAGCTGAGTGATGGCCGGCCGCTGAACGTATCGGGCTCCATGGTAGGACGTGTTGCCGGTATGACGTTAAACAAAACCAACTCGGGTCCCGGTGGCTCCAACCGCATTGTATTCCGTGGTAACCGTTCCATCAGTGGCAATAACCAGCCAATGATTGTGGTGGACGGGGTACGGATTGATAACGACTCAAAAGCAGTTGCCGACGTAGCGTTGTTTGGTGCACGTGATAACGGTGATGGCATCTCGAACATTAACCCGGATGATATCGCTTCAATGACCGTATTGACGGGCGCTTCAGCTTCCGCGCTGTATGGGTCTGATGCCGCGAACGGCGTCATCCTGATCACTACTAAAACCGGACGCATCGGCAAAGGGGTCGGTGTTTCCGTTTCAAGCTCATACACCTTTGAAAAACCAATGATCACTCCCGATTTCCAGAATGAATATGGCCAGGGTGATGCAGGGGTCTATCTCCCCACCAGCGAAAACAGCTGGGGTCCTAAAATGAGCGGACAGGCACTGGAAGACTGGACCGGCAAAACACAACCCTACTCGGCGCAGCCGGATAACTACAAGGATTATTTCCGCACGGGTTCCGAGTTGCTGAACAGCGTATCGCTTTCAGGTGGTACCGCCATGGCGCAGACTTATTTCTCCTTTACCAATGCGTTGAGCAAGGGCATCATCCCTAACAATGATTTCCGGAGGAATAACCTGAACCTGCGACAGACACTCAAAATGACGGATAAACTTTCACTCGATGTGAAAGCGACCTATGTGGAAGAGACAATTAAAAACCGTCCGCTGTCGGGGGCAGGTAACCGCATCATGTCTACCCTTGTGGCCATGCCACGCAGCCTTCGTCTGGACGATATCAAAGATTTTGAAACAACGGATCCCGACGGAACATTGACCCAGAACTACTGGGCATCGCCCGGACCATCCTACCAGAATCCCTACTGGAGCGCGTATCGTAACCTGTATGAAAGGAAACGGAACCGCATTATCGGACTGGCCGCATTAAAATACCAGTTCCTGCCCGGCCTGAGCCTGCAGGTGCGGAGCAGTGTGGACTACTACACGGACAACAGCGAAGAAAAGGATTACAACAATACGTTCTGGCTGACGGACTACCCGGGCCAGGGTAATTACATATTGAATAAGGAAACCAACCGCCAGTTCAACAATGATGTGTTGCTGAATTTCTCGAAGGACCTCACACCTGATCTTAGCCTGGTGGTAAATGCGGGTGCCAGCATCGAGCAATTCAAATTCACCCGGGCAACGCTGAATAACCAGGGACTCAACGCACCCAACATTTTTTCCACCAGCAACGCGGTATCACTGACCAACCAGGTCAATAGTTATCTTGCCTTTATCCCTATCTCCCGTACGGAAAAACAATCGGTTTATGCGGCTGCCCAACTGGGTTACAAGAATGCATTGTTCCTGGATCTTACAGGACGCAATGACTGGAACTCGACCTTGTCGCCACAAAACGCTTCTTACTTTTTCCCATCTGCCGGTGTTAGTGCCGTCATGAACGAACTGCTCAACCTGCCGGCCGCTATCTCGTTCCTGAAGCTCCGCAGTTCCTATGCCTTTGTGGGTAATGGAACGGGCTTTAACCAATTGAAACCCTCTTACCAACTCGTTGCGGGCGGCAACAATGGTTTTGTGAACATTGACCGCACGCTCCGCAACTACAACCTGAAACCAGAAAAGACCCGGTCGTTTGAAGCGGGTATTGAGATGGGACTGATCAATAACCGGATCGGTTTTGAATTCACCTACTACAAAACCAACTCCCGGAACCAGGTGCTGACTATCCCCGTGCCTGAACCTTCGGGATATGCCAACCGCATTATCAATGCGGGGAACATCCAGAACCAGGGCGTGGAGGCCTTGCTGCGACTCACTCCTGTACAGTCGGGCCAATTTAAATGGAACACCAGTTTCACGTTTGGTGCCAACAAGAACAAGGTCATCAAACTTGATTCATTACAACCGATGGTGCCGCTTACATCGGGACAAAGCTGGGGGGCCATTGTAGTGAAGGAAGGCGAGGCTTACGGACAACTGTATAGTTCGAGTGTACAGCGTGATGATGCAGGCCGTGTGATCGTTTCGGCGAATGGCCTGCCCTTACTTAACAGCGAACAGGATTTCCTGGTCGGCAATGTGAACCCTGATTTCACGGCGGGTATGACCAATACATTCAGCTATGGAGCCTGGTCGTTTTCGTTCCTGGTAGATATGCGCAAGGGTGGCAAGTTTATCTCTGGTACGCAGGGGCAGATGGCGCAGAAAGGAACATCGGAGCAAACGTTGCAGGGTCGCGAAGGCGGATTTATTGTTCCTAATTCGGTGTTTGAAGATGGAACAAAGAATTCGATTGCCGTGTCGGCGCAGGATTACTGGTTATGGGTGGCAGGCAACTCTGTCGGCGAGTTATTCAGCTATAGCGCTACCAATATCCGGATGCGCGAGGTGTTACTCGGTTATAATTTCCCGGCGGGTTCAACAGGTAAGTTTTTTAAGGGTGCAAATATTTCGCTTGTTGGCCGTAACCTGTTTTTCTTCAAGAACAACAAGTTTGGTATTGATCCGGAATCGTCACTCGGAACGGGTAACAACCAGGGGATTGAGTATTCATCGATTCCAAGTACAAGGAGTCTGGGCGTATTCCTGAAATTCAATTTTTAACCCAACAAAAAACTAATTTATATGAACGTTCCGAATATATTTTCATCACTAAGGGAGCTCTTGTCATCCTGGAAGGATCTCCTGTCATCCCGCAGCAAGCTCTTGTCATCGCGGAGGGATCTCTTGTCATCCTGCAGCAAGCTCTTGTCATCCCGCAGCAAGCTCTTGTCATCCCGGAGGGATCTCTTGTCATCCTGGAAGGATCTCTTGTCATCCCGCAGGGATCTCTTGTCATCCCGGAGGGATCTCAGGCATCCCTCCGCCCGCAATTTTTTTGCGGTCAGCGTGGTCCTTCTCGTCTTAACCTTCACAAGCTGTACAAAAAAATTCGAGGAGATCAATACGGATCCGACGCAGTTTACCGAACTCACACCAGCCATCATACCACAGGCATTTGCAAAGGCCGAATACCAGGGCATTTATGCCGATCCGGGTATTTACCAGCTGGTACGCAACCTGTTTGTTGATTACTGGAGCCAGTATTATGCAACCGTTGATCCGGGTGTACCGACCGACCGGTATGTGTTGCGGGCTGACTGGGTCTTTTACCAGTGGGGTTCACATTATGCTTCCACCTGGCCTACCCTGAAGCAGGTAATTGAAGCAACGGAGGGTCGTGATGCGCCTGCCAATGCAATTGCGAAAATCTGGAAGGCGTATATTTTCCATGTAACGACCGACTTCTATGGACCGGTACCTTATTTCCAGGCAGGCTCGGGTGACCTGAGTATTCCATACGACAGCCAGGAATCGATCTATGATGATATGCTCAAGACGATTGATACGGCGGTCACTGTTTTGAAAACGGTTGACCAGTCCATCAAGCCTTTTGGTACAAGCGACCTCATCTACGCGGGTGATATCCCTAAATGGATCCGGTTTGGTAATACGTTGAGGTTGCGCCTGGCGATGAGGATCTCGGGTGTGCTTCCTGATCGTGCAAAGACTGAAGCAGAAAAGGCGGTGGCTTCGGGTGTACTGGAATCGGATGATGACAATGCACTGATGCAGGTAGCCACAGCATCGCCAAATGGGCTGAACCTGATGGCACCATGGGGTGGGTTCCGGATGAGCGCTTCTATGGAGAGTTACCTTAAAGGGTTCGATGATCCACGGATGCCCCAGTATTTTAGTCCGGCCATCAGTGACGGTGAATACCATGGTGCACGCAACGGTCTCTCCTCTTCGCAGATCGCAGCTTCGCCCAAAAACCAGTATGATAATTTGTCCAATATAGGTCCGCGGTTTAATGTGGATGATGCGGCAACAAATAAACTCGCGGTGATTTATACCGCTGAAGCTTATTTCCTGCGCGCGGAAGGTGCGGTGAATGGTTGGAATATGGGCGGTACGGCAAAGTCGTTATACGAACAGGGTATCGCCGCTTCCATGAGGATGTGGGGCGTGACCAATGCAGCAGACATTGCAGCTTATACAAATGGAACGGGTACACCTACTGCCCTGACCGATTATCTCAACTCCCCGGCAGTGGCTAGTATACCCGTCTTGTTTGCTGCCGATGAAGCTACAC
>SDZZ01000850.1 GCA_004173255.1 Chitinophagaceae bacterium
TCCGTTAACTGCTGTACCAAATGACCCCTTGTTCAACCTGCAATGGGCTGCCATCAACACCGGTGCTGCGAACCAGGGAAGCGGATTTGCCGGGGCAGACATCGACCTCGATGAAGCATGGGATATAACTATGGGCAACGCCGCAATAAGAATCGCTGTATTAGATGAAGGGGTCCAAAGATCGCACCCCGACCTTATCAACAATATTACGGCCAGCGGATTCGGATTACTACCGGCCAATGCAACCAGTGGCGATATACTATCTACGGCCCGCTCTCATGGTACCAGTTGCGCTGGCATCATTGCTGCAGAAGCCAATAACAATATTGGTATTGCCGGTGTGGCACCGCTTAGTAAAATAATTCCGGTGAATATTACGGTGAACACAACCGGTTCTTTTGGAACTTCAGCGCAAATTGCACAGGCAACAGACTGGGCCTGGGATCAAGGTGCAGCTGATGTATTATCTAACTCATGGGGAGGTGGCACTGCATCCTCTTTAATTCAGGATGCCATACGAAGGGCAGTTACGCTGGGCCGTGGCGGCAAAGGAGCCCTGGTAATATTTGCCAGCGGCAATAACAATGCGGGTGTTTCTTCGCCTGCCTGTTTCCCGGAAACGATTGCAGTAGGCGCCATGAGTATGTGTCATCAAAGGAAGTCGGGAACTTCCTGCGACAATGAAACTTTTTGGGGTGGAAACTATGGGACGGGTTTAGACATTTCTGCTCCGGGAGTACGCATTGCTACTACGCGTGTTACAGGAACAGGCACGGCACCAAATGCAGACTACAACCTGGCGTTTAATGGCACTTCCTCTGCCACGCCAATCGTAGCGGGTGTTGCTGCGCTCATCTTAAGTATCAACAACAATTTTACACAAGCGCAGGTGAGGGAAATTTTAGAACGCAGCGCCAGGAGAGTGGGCGGTTATAGCTATAGTGCTGTTCCTGGTCAACCAAATGGATCCTGGACCTCAGAGTTAGGACATGGCATGGTAAATGCGAAAAACGCGGTGTTGGCCGCACAGAATCCTTCCTTTTGCAGGGTAGAGGTTTCTTCAACAGGCGCTTTGCAGGTTTGTAGCGTAGGAAGCGTGCCCCTGTTGGTTACCAATAG
>SDZZ01000311.1 GCA_004173255.1 Chitinophagaceae bacterium
GAATAAATCCGGTCACCTGTTTTCTTGATAAACCGCTCGGGGCTCGAGCAGGCCAGCCATTGCTCATCCACCCGGTACAAAGCAGCAAAGGGCGCGGGGGAAAGTGCAGCCAGTTTTATATAAGCATCCACCGGATCAATGCGGACGTCTTCGGCATAAAATTCCTGGCAAAAATTTATTTCATAACAATCGCCCCGCAGGATATGCTCCTGCAGTCGCTTGATAGTGGCTATATAACCCTCGCGGTCAAGCCTGGACTGAACAGAAGGTTGAACGGTGCCGGCCATTGGCAATCGCTCCTCGTCCGTTGCCATGATCTCAGCATAAACCGCCTGCGGATCATCGGCACTGATTTCAAAATCGGATTCATTCAGCCTTACCAGCACTTCAGGTACAAAAAAACACAGGTCACCAAAGCCTTGACGGCTGGGTGTTTTACCTGACTGATACGGGATGGCTGATGCAAAATCATATGCCAGGTGGCCGAAGATCCACTGGCCTTTATGGCGGCTGGTAAACTCATCAAGGGAAGTAATTGCTTCAGGACCCGGGGCCATGTCGAGCTCCAGCGAGAATTTTTTCCCTGCACCTGCCAGTACTTCCTGTGTCGAAAGTCCGGAAGAATAGGAATGGTTATCCAGAAAAGAAAAAGTGTTGAACCGTTGTATCCAGTTCAACACTTTTCGTTTTAGCTGGACCAGGTCACTGGTCCGGAATATGGTAGTAGTCACTTTGATCCTTTCAATGTTCAGGAGATGCGTGATTTAATAATCGTCATCCTCATCGTTAAAGTCGTCGCTGTCGTTGAACATATCCTTGAACTCGTCATCCACCTTGAATTCATCTTCTTCCTCAGCTGCTTTTTTACCACCGGCTGCTGCCCCGGTGCCGGTTGCTTTTTTGCCTTTTGATTTCGGGATGTCGAACTCATCGAAGTCAGGGTCCCAGCTATCTTCCTCTTCCGGTTTTTCCCATTCGTCCACTTCATCGCCAGCTTCATCGGCATCATCCTCCTCCTCATCATCCGCCGCTTTTTTGGAAGAGGCTTTGCCACCTTTCTTTTTAGCTACGGGTGATTCATCTAGCTCATCATCTGAATCAATATCATCGTCTTCATCAGTATCCTCTTCTTCCTTTTTTGATTTAGAAGAAGGCTTCTTTGATGAACTCTCCGGTGCAGGTGTTGCCTTACCGGTTACCTTTTTTTCTTTTTCTGATTTTGCCATGGCCTGATAGGGTTATTACTGTAAAATTTCAGCGAAGTTTTTAATTGGCCAAACTTTTTAAAATGTTTTTTCCTTTTTTTTTAGCCAACACTGATCAACTGATCACGTCCCGGTCCGTTTGAGATATAATGAACCTTAACACCAAGGTAATCATTAATGAACGCAACATAAGTTTTCATTGTTTCAGGCAGGTCAGCCTCTGTTTTTGCGCTTACACTTGGCGTATTCCAGCCCGGGAATTTGCGGTAAACAGGTTCAATCGGAGACTTGTCGAGGCGGAACGGGATCTGGTCGGTTTCCTTGCCTCCGATCTTGTAAGAGGTACAAACTTCAAGCTCTTTAAAGGCGTCCAGCACATCGGCCTTGGTCATAACAATCTTGGTTACCCCGTTCACCATACAGGCAAATTTCAGCGCAACAAGGTCAATCCAGCCACAACGACGCGGACGTCCAGTGGTGGCACCAAATTCGTTACCGGTTTTGCGGAGTTCCTCACCTGTTTCGTTTTCCAGTTCGGTCGGGAATGGTCCGCCACCAACGCGGGTACAATAAGCCTTGGTAACACCAAACACATCCTTGATATGCTGGGGCGCTATGCCCAGACCACTGCAGACTCCTGCGGAGATCGTATTCGAGGATGTCACAAAGGGGAACGTACCGAAGTCAATATCGAGCATACTTCCCTGTGCACCTTCAGCCAGTATTTTTTTACCCTTGCTGATCTGCTCATTGATAAAATATTCACCGTTGACGATATTGAGCTGGCGCAGGAATTCGAGTCCTTCAAAGAACTCTTCTTCCCAGGCGGAAATGTCTTCGTTAAACCCGTAGTTATCCAGCAATTTCTGGTGCTTCAGCCGAAGCTTGATGTAGGTTGTTGTAAAGTTCTTGTCAAGGATATCACCCACGCGAATCCCGTTACGACCGGTTTTGTCCATATATGCCGGGCCAATACCTTTCAATGTGGAACCGATTTTCTGCAGGCCTTTCGACCCTTCAGAAGCCTTGTCCAGCGCACGGTGCGTGGGAAGGATCAGGTGGGTTCTTTCAGAGATGAACAGGTTCTGGCGGAGGTCAACCCCAAAGGAAGCCACGGTATCACATTCGCGTTTCAGCGTAACCGGATCGAGCACCACCCCATTACCAATGAGATTCAGTTTTCCCGGATGGAAAACACCCGAAGGGATCTGGTGGAGTACCACCTTTGTATCGCCCACATACAGCGTATGGCCCGCGTTGGGACCACCCTGGAACCTCGCAACGAGATCGTAGTCCTTCGCAAAATAATCCACGATTTTTCCTTTGCCTTCATCGCCCCATTGAAGGCCGAGTAATACATCTACCATAGCTGGTTTTATTTTTTTAAACTTGACTGGTCCCGGATGTAAGCGGAGCTGTTCTTGTCACCAGCTAACCGGGATTCAGGCGGCAAAAATAAGCCCTCAGCAAAAAGCCACCGAATATATTGGTGGCTTTCTTTTATTTTTTATCCGGGGGTTGAACCGGGTGCAAAAGTCTTTATGGTATGCGTGATCCTGGTCCCTGACCGGGCGGAATGTCCGTAGTTCCTCTGGTATCCGGGCTTCCGGTCAGGCTGGTATGTCTTCGTTATCATACCGCTCAACCGACTCGATCCCCGACAATTCCTTGAGACTCCTGACCAGTTCTTCCAGCTCTTCACGGTCGTGCACAAACACCTTGATATTACCTTCGAACAGGCCTTCTTTCGCCTCCAGGCTGAAAGCGCTGATATTGATCCTTAATTCACCGGAAATAAGGTTGGTGATGCGGTGAATCACCCCCACATCATCCAGGCCAACCACTTTCAACCCGGTCAGGAAGGAAATCTCCTTGTTCTTCGCCCATTTAGTTTTGACCACACGGTGGCCATAATTGGACAACAGCTTGGCTGCATTCGGGCAGTTGGTACGATGGATCGTTAGTCCTTTTCCGGTTGTAATAAAGCCAAACACGTCATCACCGGGAATGGGCTTGCAGCAGTTGGCGAGATTATAAACGATCTTGTCGCTGCTCTCGCCAAAGATGATCAGTTCCGCGTCATTCTTTTTACTGTGTTGTGCGGGATTGAATTCCTGTTTGAATTCCTGTACGGTTTTTACCGGCCTTGGCGGTTCGATATTCTCCCCCACCACCTTGAATTCCTTGATCTCTTTCAGGTCGATGTTCTTGATGGCCACCTGGTAAAAAAGATCGAGGTGCGAGGGTAGTTTATAAAACTGCACGATCTCCTCTATATTATGCTGGTTGAGTACGGCACCCATGCCTTCCAGTTTGCGTTGTACCGTATACTTCCCTTCATCACCAATCTTTCGTTTTTCTTCTTTGAGTGCGTCCTTGATCCGGCCACGTGCTTTGGCAGTAACCACAAACCCGAGCCAGTCTTCCGATGGTTTCTGTTTATTGCTCGTGATAATTTCTATCTGGTCGCCACTTCGCAGCTTATGGCTGATGGGCACCAGCTTGTGATTAACCTTTGCACCAATGGTCTTCACACCGATAGCACTATGGATAGAGAATGCAAAATCCAGTGCCGTTGAATCGACGGGCAACATCTTCACATCACCCTTCGGTGTATACACATAAATTTCCTCGGCAAGGAAACTGGTTTTGAACTCCTGCAGGAAGTCGATGCTGTCGGCTTCATTGTTACCGATCACTTCGCGAATCTGCTGGAACCATTTGTCAAAGCGGCTTTCGTCAGTTGTACCTTCTTTATATTTCCAGTGGGCGGCAAGGCCCTTCTCTGCAATTTCATTCATCCGTTTAGTCCGGATCTGCACCTCCACCCACTTGCCCTGCGGACCCATAACAGTGGTGTGCAGTGCTTCGTAACCGTTCGACTTCGGATTACTCAGCCAGTCGCGCAGCCGTTCGGGCGACGGGGTATATTCGTCCGTAATCATGGAATACACTTTCCAGCAATCTTCTTTTTCCCGGTCGGCAGGTGAGTCAAGAATTACGCGGATGGCAAAAAGGTCATACACTTCTTCGAAATCGACCCCTTTCTTTTTCATCTTGGTGGAAATCCCATGTATACTTTTCGGCCGGCCAAATACTTCAAACTTGAAGTTCCAGCGTTCCAGCTTTTCCTTGATGGGGCGGATGAATTCGTTGATGTACTTACTTCGTTCACGTTTTGTTTCCGCGAGTTTCTGGGCTATATCCTTATAGGTTTCCGGCTCCATGTATTTCATGGCCAGGTCTTCCATCTCGGTCTTGATATTGTATAGCCCCATACGGTGCGCCAGTGGCGCGTACACGTACACTGTTTCCGATGCGATCTTCAGTTGTTTCTCGCGCTTCATGCTTTCCAGCGTGCGCATATTGTGCAGGCGGTCGGCCAGTTTGATGAGGATCACCCGGGGATCATCGGTAAGGGTCAGCAGGATCTTCTTAAAGTTTTCAGCCTGCTGGGATGCGTTGGTATCAATTACGTTGGAGATCTTGGTCAGTCCGTCCACAATCCTTGCGATCTCCTGGCCAAATTCCCGTTCGAGGTCTTCCAGTGAAATATCGGTGTCTTCCACGGTATCATGCAACAAAGCACAGATTGTAGACCGTACCCCAAGACCAATTTCCTCCACGCAGATCTTGGCGACCGCGAGGGGATGCAGGATATAGGGCTCACCACTTTTACGGCGCATGGTTTTATGGGCATCCGCCGCCATTTCAAAGGCGACGCGGAGCAGTTCCTTATCGCCCGGTTTGAGCTTTGTTTTCAGTGAACGTAAAAGGGAGCGGTATTCACGGAGGATCAGTTTCCGTTCCTGTTCTTCATTAAGGTTGTACTTCGGTGTCTGTGCTACAGTTTCCATTGTCTACGAATTTACTGAAAAGAAAAATGGGAAAAAAGAATGG
The DNA here is from genome assembly GCA_004173255.1 of Chitinophagaceae bacterium. Lineage (GTDB taxonomy): Bacteria > Bacteroidota > Bacteroidia > Chitinophagales > Chitinophagaceae > JBEVJC01. Next base: position 5,106 of record SDZZ01000311.1, read on the forward strand.
CGGGGGTATCACCTTGCCGAAACAGCTGGCACACAAATCGGTTCAATGCAATGTACCGGGGCTTCCGGGGATTAAACCCTGCGCGTTTCCCCGGGTCTGACGAACTGGCTGGACAATTAACTATTTTTTTAGCCGGTATTCCAGCAATCCGGCATCTAACCTTAAAAAAAACGAATATGAAAAGATTCTTTGTTGTCACCCTGGTATTTGCCCTTGCCACCACTACCGTGTCGGCGCAGGAAATACCGTCGAGGCCGGCCGACAGCGTTAGACTGGATAAAAAAACCCGCAAGCCTTACGGCATTGACCTGCAGAAGGAACTGGCC
>SDZZ01000312.1 GCA_004173255.1 Chitinophagaceae bacterium
GACAACCCGGTTGTCCGCCATATATATGTCCTGGTCCTGATCGCCGCAATCAGCCTGCTTTCCATCTTTGTTTACCGGCTGGTTGAACGGCCATTGATCCGGTCAGTGCACCGCAAAAAAGAACGCACCATTATTGCCTGATCCATGAAGACCATCGTGCATATTTTATATAGCGGCCTGGGCGGACATGGAAGTGATTTTTTCTCACTCGTGTCCGGCGATACCGCAGGCGAATACCATCACACAGCCATTTTCTGCGGGGTCGAACCCATGCGGCAGGGTTATGGAGAAGAATGTAACAGGCTCGGGGTCCCCTTTACGTATGTAAAGAAAAAACAGGGAGCCGACCTCGGTTTCTACGTGCGGCTGGGCAAGGAAATAAAACGTGCCTCACCGGATGTATTACTGGTGTATGGCCTTTCCTTCCTGCCTTCTGCCGTGTTATATAAAAAGCTGCGCCGGCGTGTACCACTGCTGGTAAGGGATACACAGGCACACCACCTGAAGGCGAAAGCTGACTGGTACTGGCTGAAGATGGCCTTCCGTTTTGCCGACCGCATTGTGGTGCTGTCAGGCGAATCCGCCAACTACCTGACGGAAAAATTCAAAGGACGTGCTGTAGCGAAGATCATCGTTATCCCAAACGGCATTGATACTGATAAATACAAGCCGCTGACTACCGGGCACGCGCAGGTACGCACGCTGGGTATGCAAAGCCGCCTGCAGGTGATCAAGGACCACCCCGTTTTATTACAGGCTTTTGCAGAAGTACACCGGCAGCATAGCGGGCTGAAACTGGAGATTGCAGGCGACGGGCCAACCATGCAGAACCTCCAATCCATCACCTCCGGGCTTTCGCTCAGTAACGTGGTCCGCTTCCACGGTATGTTGCCGGAAAATGAACTGATCGGCTTTATGCATTCGCTCGACCTGTACATCCATGCCACCTTTGGCGAAATGATGAGCACCTCCATCATGCAGGCGATGGCCTGCGGGTTACCGGTTATTGCAAGTGACGTATGGGGTGTAAACAATATGATTACCGATGGCCAGGATGGATTGCTTTACCAGTCCGGCAATGCGGCCGATCTCGCCGGGCGGATCAACCTGCTGCTGTCCGATGACGCCCTGCGCGTGCGTCTGGCAAACGCTGCAAGGGAAACAGCTGTAAACAGGTTTTCAAAACAGGTTTTATTTAACCGCTATAAAGAATTGTTCGGCCAATGAGGGTGCTGCATGTGATCCATATAGAGGCGATGGGTGGAGCGGAAAAATTGCTGCTCCAGCTCCTTCCGGCTTTGAATGAAAAAGTAACGACCGAATGCCTGGTGATCAACAAAAAGGGTATTGATAAGGCTTCTTCGGAAATCAGGGTCGGGCTGGCAGCCGCCGGTATCACCGTCTATTCCATTGAATACACCAGGCTTTATTCAGGAGCGATCCGTAGCGGTATAAAAAATATTATCAGCAACGGCAGGTACGACCTGTTGCACAGCCACCTCAAATATGCCGATACCTTTATCGCCTGGCTCAAATTCAACCGCAGCATCCGCACCCCGGTGGTTACCACCGTACACAGCTTCAGTGATAAATATGAAAGCAGGTACGGCATTGTGGCAACCAGGGCCATTTACAAAAGTGCCTACTACTGGGTCACCCGTTTCCTGTATAAACAATTCGAAGGACTGGTACTGATTTCCGAAGTGCTGAAAAAGTTCGTGGATGAGTCACACCTGGCCGATGGCAAGGTAAAAGCCGTCATCCCGCATGGTTACACGCCAGTTATGACCGGCGAGAAATCCCCACACGATTCGCAGGAAATAAAACTTGCCGTACCCGGACGGCTGCTCTATCGCAAGGGACAACATTTTGCCATTGATGCGCTTCAATACATTGACATTCCGGGAAAAAAGGTCACGCTGCACATTTATGGTGATGGCCCTGCCCGGCCCGACCTGCAGAAACAGATCGGGGACAGCAACCGCGAAAGCCAGGTTTTTTTACATGGCTATGTTACCAACCTGGTGCAACGCCTGATGGAAGCGGATGTGGTACTGGTGCCCTCGCTCTGGGAGGGATTCGGGCTGGTGTTCCTGGATGCGTTCACCGCTGTTACACCCGTAGTGACCTTCGACCTTCCGGCAGCAAATGAAATTATTCTCCACGAAAAAAACGGCCTGCTCGCCACACCTGGCAGCAGCAGGTCCATTGCTGAACAGGTAACAAGGCTATGTGTGGAGCCGGCACTGGGCCAACGCCTGGTGGCCCAGGGTGCCATCGACCTGGTGACGCGTTTTTCGATGGACCGGATGATCAGCTCGTACGTAAGCCTGTATGAAAAAGTAATATGTTAGAATTCCTCGACCACCGTTTTTTCCAGGAACAGGATATTTACCTGGTTCCATTCTGCCTGCTGCTGCTGCTGGTTGGCGCATTGGCGGTGCGCAGGAAATACAAAGACCAGGTCATTGAAAAATATTTCCTGCCGGCACTCTTCCTCCGGTTTGCGTGTGCCATCGGCTATGCCGCTGTGGTGTACTTTTATTATGGCTTTGGTGACACCACCCTTTATTACTTAGCCACCAGTGATATGCGTGGTGCACTCGCCGTTGACAGTTCGGTGTGGAGTGATATTTACCTCAACATATCACTTGATCCGAATAGTGCACTGTATACCTATTTCATGTACGATAATGGGGTGGGTACGCACGCCTACATGCTGAACAACAGTAATTTTATGGTGCCTCGTTTTGCGTTGCCGTTCTCGTTCCTGTTTGGCAACAGCTATCTCTGCATCTCTTTCTGCATGGCCTTCTATTCGTTTGGCGGTTGCTGGCGCATTTTTAAAATGTTTGTGGAGCAATACCCGCAGCTGCATAAGAAACTTGCCATTGCTGTTCTTTTCCTGCCATCGGTGCTTTTCTGGGGAGGCTCACTGGTAAAGGATTCCATCTCGCTCGGATCGCTTGGGTATGTATTGTACGGGCTTTACAACATTTTCCTGGTCCGGCGGAAAATGCTCAGTTCAACCGTGATTGTGTTGCTTGCCGGTTTCATCCTGTATGTGACCAAACCCTATATCCTCCTCTGCCTTGTCCCCACTTTCCTGTTGTGGGTCTTCATCCAGTACCGCAGCCGTATCAGCAACAGTTCGGTAAGGCAGTTCTCCACTGTATTCCTCGGTGTGGTGGGACTGGCACTGATGGTGTTCCTGATGCAGCAGCTGACTGCAACAGAAATTGCATCGCAGTATTCATCCGATAAAATCCTCTCTACCGTGCAGGGTGTACAGGGCAGCTTCAGCGTGGAAGAGAGTTCCGGTTCAAACTTTAATGTATCGTCGGTCAATAATTCACCATTCGGGTTGCTGTTGCTTTTCCCATTAGGCATTATCTCCACCTTGTTCCGGCCGTTTCCCTGGGAAGCCGTGAATCCATTGATGATCCTGAGTTCACTGGAGGCATTTGCATTTTTATTCCTGACCATTATGGTATTCCGGAGGGTGGGCTTCCGGCAATTCTGGTCCATCATCGGTAAAGACCCGGCCCTGTTGTTCTGCCTCTTGTACTCCGTGCTTTTTGCAGGCATCATAGGTGCCACCACTACCAACTTCGGGGCACTGGTCCGCTACAAGATTCCCTGCATACCGTTTTACCTCATCATGATTTTTGTGGTGATGCACAGGTCGGGCAAATTCAGCCCCGATATAGTTTTCAGCAAGAAATTTTTCTGAGCATGCCGGGCAAACATAACACAGCTGGTTTCAGTGAGGGCAGGTTTGTCATCTCGCTCGACTTCGAATTATTCTGGGGCGTGCGTGACCTGCTGACCATTGAACAATACGGCGAACACATCCTTGGTGTGCGCAAGGCCATCCCAGCCATGCTTTCCCTTTTCTCGGAATACTCCATCAACGCGACGTTTTCCACGGTAGGTTTTTTATTTGCCCGTGACCGCCATGAACTCGAAAAATTCCTGCCGGCGGTAAAGCCGGGCTATACCGATACCAACCTGTCGCCCTATGGTTCCTTTCCGGATATCGGCATGAATGAATCGGATGACCCCTACCATTTCGGTCGCTCACTATTGTCGATGGTTGCCGCACAGAAGCAACATGAGATCGGGTCGCATACCTTCTGTCATTACTATTGCCTGGAGCCCGGACAGGATCTTGCCCAGTTCGAAGCTGACATGGAAGCTGCGGTCCGCATCGCAAGGGCCAACCAACTGGAAATCCGCAGTCTTGTTTTTCCCCGGAACCAGTTCAATGAATCCTATTTGCAGGCCTGCCGTCAGCACGGTATCACCTGTTACCGCGGCAATCCGGTTTCGGCCCTGTACACTGCCCGCGACGGCCAGTCGGAAAGTGCCGCCAGACGCGCATTACGGCTACTTGACGCCTACGTCAATATCAGCGGGCACAATTGCCATTCGAAAGAATATATACTTTCATCGGTGATCCCGAACATTGCCGCATCCAGGTTCCTGCGGCCATATAGCAGCCGTCTCGCCTTTGCCGATGGACTTCGTTTGCATCGCATCAGGTCGGGTATGACCCACGCCGCAAAAGAGAATAAACTGTTCCACCTTTGGTGGCATCCGCACAATTTTGGTAATGACCTTGAACAGAATATAAATTTCCTGGAGAAACTGCTTCGCCATTACAGTGCGCTGCGGCAACGGTACGGGTTCAGGTCGCAGACCATGGCCTCCCTCGCCGCTGAACTGAATCCCGATCATGGATAAAAAAATAGTGTTGCTTTGTTCCGAAGGATTTTCCACTACCGTGCTGTATAATTATATCAGCCGGTTTTACCCGGTTGAACGGGTGATTGCAGAAACGCCGATGCGCGGGATGTCGTTGGCAAAAAGAAGGATCAATAAACTGGGATGGCCCACCGTGGCTGCACAGGTTGCGTTTATGGCAGCGGTGGTACCGGTGCTGCGCAGGAAGGCTGCTGCAAGACTTGGGGAGATCCGTAGCATGGACGTATTTGATGAAACACCCATTCCCGCGGCTGCCATCCAACGGGTCGATTCAGTAAATGACAGTGCCAGTATTACGCTGCTGCAGCAACTGGACCCGGACGTGGTGCTGGTGAATGGTACCCGGATCATTTCGAAGAAAGTACTGGATTCGGTCCGTGCAAAGTTTATCAATATGCATACCGGCATTACCCCAAAATACCGCGGTGTGCATGGGGGTTACTGGGCCATGAAAAATGATGACCCTGTCCATTGCGGGGTAACGGTGCACCTGGTCGATAAAGGGATTGATACCGGCGCGGTATTGCACCAGGCACTGATCCATCCGAATGCGCAGGATAATTTTGTAACCTATCCATACCTGCAGTATGCGGCCGGACTACCACTGGTCAAACAGGCAGTGGATGACCTGTTTGATGGCAAACTAC
>SDZZ01000313.1 GCA_004173255.1 Chitinophagaceae bacterium
AGAGCGATCACATTGAGTCCGTCAAGACCGGTGTTGGCATCACAGCTATGGTTTTGTGGTGCCCATTCCGACGGATCGTCGTCCCACAAGATGAACACCTCCTCAGAAACAGCATAGCCATATCTGCGGAATTTCAGTTTGTCTTCCTCATTCCAGCATTTTTCAACGAGGCGCCGGGTGACCAGTTTCTGCTGTTTTCCTTCACCTGCAAAAACAACTTCACCCGTACGGATAGGTCGGTTTGCATAAATGCCGAACCCTGCAATGGAGTTACCCTTCATTACATAAGGCTTTCTGCCCCTGCGGTGCCGGGCAATTCCATCAGCAATGATACTATTGACAAATCCCTTCTGGCCGGCTTCGTCATAACGCAGGATAAAATCAGCAGAACCCTCATATCCATCAGTATAAAAAACGGAGCAGGTGAAATTGACTTCCAGGAAGAAAATCTCTTTCCTGTCATTTACCCGAAAATCAAGGCGAGCATATCCAACCCCATTGAATCCTTTAAAGATTTTTTCAGCGCAAGTCCGAAGCTGCGCGTCCAGTTCGGGATCGGTGCACGGAAAATTGCAGTCGGGATGCAACTCGGAAGTTTTCAGTGAATACGTTTTAAAACTTTTCCCTTCCGGAAACACATACTCTACTGGCTTGTATGAACGGCAGGTAAGTCCGTCCTCATTGGCAGTCACAAGTACAGTAAATTCACGCCCATCAATATATTCCTCAACGAGTAACGGACCGTAGTCATTAAAGATTTCCACCACTTTCTTCAGCAGTCCCTGCTTGTCGTACAGGATCGAATCTTCATCGATGCCAAGGCTGTCGCCGGCTTTTGCCGGTTTGATGAACATCGGGTAGGAAAGATGTTTTTCCACCTTATCGAGGTCGGCCGGTTGCTCAATCAGGAAGTATGCAGGTGTGCGGACGCCCTCGCAGTAAGCAACATATTTCATGAGGTCTTTACTGGGGTCGTACACTTTTGCATTCGGTCCGGTATAGGGAAGATCAAGCAGCTCGAGACTATGGATCACATCAATAGAAGGAACCTCCCACTCCAGGTAACCCTCGCAAAGATTAATGAATATATCAAAGTGCTTTTTCTTGAGTTCCTTCAACTGGCGGTAGGTAGTGAGTTTGTTGAGAAACACATGTTCCACATCATGTTCAGGAAGCAGGGATGACAGGTTACGGGGCGGATCATAGTTTTTATAGTCAACCCCAGTTGTTGAATAATCCGGCTGCAGCACACAAATTTTCATATCGGGAAATGTTTAGAATGAGATCCGGAAGAAACTCACAATTTGAGTTTCCGGCGGGTAAATGCATCTTCAATGATGCGGCGAACAAGCGATCCGAACGTCTGGTCTGCATAACGGAGAATGGCACCAATCGAGGTGTAGTCTTCATCTTCGCTTAAACCACACTGGGCATTCACCTCCAGCATGTACAACTCACCTGTCCTGCTGTCCATCCGGATATCCAGTCGTCCATATCCGGTACCGCCCACGGCGACATACGCGTCGAGGCTGATTTTTTCCAGAGCCTCCATCAGTGAAGGGTCGGGACGATGGTAATTGTAAAAGTTTTCATTCCCTGGCATGGCCTGTTCATCTTCATAAATTTCCCAAAGCCGGTCGAACGACAGGAATTTTTCTTCATCGGGCAACGAAGCGTGGAAAATACGTTCAATGGCAGGGTACACTACACATTGACCAGGACGATCGGAGGATCCTACCACAAGGGTGGTGAACTCCGGTCCCGTAATAAACTGTTCCACTATCAGCCCATCGGCCAGCAGGTTCCAACCGCGGTAGCCTTTGCTCAGTTCAGCGATACGCTCTTTTAGCTGCTGGTCAGTATAGACCACGTTTTTGACCGACACACCCATACTACCGCCGGACACGGCGGGTTTGATAATCAGCGGTGCGCCAAGCCTTGCGCAAATGCCATCGACAGAATCCGGGATGCCGTTGACTGCCCCCTGGCTTCCATCTATAATTTCCCATCGGGCATTGCTGACACCAGCCGCGTCAAACGCGCGTTTCATGGGAATCTTTGAGGTCGTTATATCATAGTAATGGCTGTTGGCCCCTGTATAAACCAGCTTATTTTTTTCCAGTTCGTGAATAACGGATATACCTGGAGTTCCGTTCACCTCATCTCCGTCACAGAGGTTCAGCACCAACGGAATTTTGCGACCCGACCGCTTTTTGATGGAGCCGATCAGTTCCCTGTAATCCTGCAGGGTTACTTTCTCCCAGGTCCAGTCAGCCTCCATTGCCTCAAACACACGGGTATATTCCGCGAGGCTCTGACTGAAATCGTAATAGTATTGGAGGTTAGGATCTTCTGTTACCAAATAAGGATACAATACCCAGATCTTCAGTTTCTTTATGGGATCGGCAGGAGCCGCAACGGCACCCTTTTTTTTAAGAACCTTATTCCGGGTTGTTACGATCATGCAACTGTTGTTGGATAAATTGGGTAAGCCTGTAGTTAGTGATGATGCCGGCGGATATATGTGCAGCGCCGCGGATTTCGCCAAGACATGATTTGGTGCCACAGTTGCAGTTGAAAGGTTGCGCCATATCCCACTCGGTTGATGGATAGAAAAAAGTCATTTCATCCCCTTCCTCGATTCGCTGTACGGCTATCACTTCCATTGACGATGTATCAAAAAATACATTGGGCTCGCAACTATGATTGATGTACTGCAGGTGCTCGGGTTGAAGCATGATATGCTGATCGATACCGACCTGCACGGTCAGGTAAGAGGGCTTTGAATGGATTTCGCCGGCGGAAAACCGGGTAAGAACTTCCCCCGCTTCATACCGTCGTTGCGCGAAGAACGCCTTCTGATCGTTGGCTATGTTTTGTCTTACTACTGCAAAGCTATGGTCGCTGATAAGGCGATAGGTGGGGGTAGTTGCGGTAACCATAAATTAATTGATATGAAAAGATAATTAATAAAGGTTGAGATTATAACCGCAACAGAATAAATGTGAATAATTAACTGTTATAGCTTAATAACCCGGATCTCATTTCAATTGCGAACGTTTGAATTCCTGCCAGGCCATAGTGATACGGATATCACCAAAACCAACCGTTTCACCAAGTTCCTGTTTGATGATGGCCATGGTTGCATCACCCATGCGCTCGAGCACTGGTTCAATCATCAATAACTTTTCACGGCTTAGCAGTTCTTCCACATTCAGGTCACCTGAAGATACACAGGAGGCCAGATGGCTTTCGATGGTTTGCACCGTGAGTCCGCGTTTAGCTGCAATCTGTTCAATCGTTAATCCGTCGCGATAGAACTGAAGTGATTCGGTACGGGTTGATCCCTTTTTACGCGGAGCTGCCGGCTTTGGGGTTTTAACGGGGCCCGCCACCATAGCGGTTTCCAGATTGCGCTCTTCACAGTATGCCTGGATCACTTCCAGAAAGTCATCCCCATATGCTTTTACTTTGGCCTCGCCAAATCCACTGATCCGAAGCAGGTCTTCCTTTGTAAGGGGAAGAAAGTCGGCCATTTCTTCAATTGACTTGGTGCCGGCAACGATGTATAGGGGAAGGTCCCGACGACTGCAGATCTGGTCCCGGAGTTTACGCAGCTGCTGGTAAAGGACGGGATGACGTGACGTAGACGCGGGGGAGGACGGTCCGCCGTAAGCATTAACCGAAAAAGGAGGAAGTACAAACGTATTACGAACTTCCTGCATAGCCTCGGGTGATGGAAGCGCGGTAATGTGGGAAAGCAGTTTATCCTTCAATGCAAGGACAGCGAATATCTCTTTGACAGCGTCATTGAATTCGCGTGCATGGAGCCTGCTATCAGTTGAAACGACTGAGCTGCGGATGTGTTGCATCAGTTGGTTGAGCAGTGGACGGAAGTAAGAAACAGCTTTCAAAAAACGGTTAACGAGGTCATCGTTTTCCTCCAATGCTCCTGGTTTGCGAAACTCAAACGCCATCCAGTTCCGGAACTTCAATCCGACCTCTTTCAGTGAATACAACTGTTCTATCATCTGTACTACATACGTTGGGGCAGAGGATGAAAATGAACCAGCCTGCTGGTCGATGTATTCCTGCAGTGCATGGCTTTCGGCAAGCACCGGGGAAAAATCGAACAGGTCGAGTAAAAGCGTTTCGTGAAAATGCCTGCGGGCAAGGACGAGTTCCTGTTGGAGGTCCGCCGACGAAGATCGACGCCTGGAAAACTCAACAATCCGCCGGTCGGTAAAAAAAGCACCGGGACTGATGCGGCTTTGCAATACCAGCCCATCGAGACTGGTACAACGGCTAAGCGCTACGTATACCTGTCCGGAAGCAAAAGAACGGCCGGCATCGATCACTGCTTTTTCAAATGTAAGGCCCTGGCTTTTATGGATAGTGATGGCCCAGGCCAGCCGCAGGGGGTATTGGGAGAACGAACCAAGCAGGTCCTGCTCCATCTTACGCGTGGAAGGGTTGAGGGTGTAGCGCACATTCTCCCATTTCTCAGGGTTTACTTCAATCGGCGCAGTACCGTCGAGGCATTCCACTATAATCTTTCCTTCATCGAGGTCAGTAATGACACCGATTTTTCCATTAAAATATCGCTTGGAACGTTCGGGATCATTTTTGATAAACATGACCTGGGCCCCCATTTTCAAGTGAAGCTGCTGGTCGGCCGGATACGAGTTTTCCGGGAACTCTCCCTCAATAACCGCTTCATAAAGCGCCGAGCCGGATTTTATAAGCTCCAGTTCCCTCGAGTTGATCTCCCTGGCCTTTTCGTTGTGCGTGGTCAGTGTTATATAACCATCCGATGTGCTGCGCTGGAACTGGGGCAGGAAGCGGGACTCAAGGATATCCATCCCTGCGGCGTCGAGTTCATTATTCCTTACCTGGTTCAACAAGTCGATGAAGCGTGTTTCACTCTGACGGTAAATTTTATCAAACTCGATGTAAACCGGAGGCTTGTCCTGAAGGACACGTGCATCAAAAAAGTATGGACTGCTATAATACCGGCGTAAAACATCCCATGTTTCCTCGCGGACCACAGGTGGCAGCTGGAACATATCACCGATAAACAACACCTGGACACCACCGAACGGTTCCTGCTGTCGTTGCCGCACATGACGCAGTACGGTATCGATCGCATCCAGCGTATCGCAACGGACCATACTCACCTCGTCGATGACCAGGAGTTCGAGCTGTTGCAGGATCCGTTGCTTTTCCTTCTGGATTTTCAGGCGGCTGACGAGCGTGTAGGCGTTGATAAACTCCTCCCGTTCACCTGCCTGGCCCGGCCCTTCCGGTACAAACGGCGAAAGCGGCAACTGGAAAAACGAATGTATGGTAACGCCGCCTGCATTAATAGCCGCAACACCGGTAGGCGCCACAATGGCCATCTGTTT
>SDZZ01000851.1 GCA_004173255.1 Chitinophagaceae bacterium
GTTGAGGTGAACGCGGCAGTCGCGCAGTTTTTTATTATGGAGGTTGGCCTTCTTTGCCCGCTCGTTCGCCAGTTTTTTAATACCGGCCATCTCTTTACGTTCACGTTCGCTCTGTTCGATCCTTTTTTTCAGCGCATCGGCAATGGCCGGGTTGCGGTGAAGGAAATTATCGAGGGCCTTTGAAATGAAATCATTGAAAAACTGTTTCATGCTGGCCCCGTCGGGTTCAACGGTGAGCGAGCCCAGTTTGGTTTTGGTCTGCGATTCAAATACCGGTTCCACCACCCGGACCGACACCGCTGCCACGATGCCTGTGCGGATATCGGAAGCATCATAATCTTTTTTGAAAAACTCGCGGACCGTCTTGACATACGCTTCGCGGAAGGCCTGCTGGTGGGTACCTCCCTGGGTGGTATGCTGGCCATTTACAAAGCTGTAAATGTCTTCACCGTAGTCGTTATTATGTGTAATGGCCAGTTCAATATCATCACCAGTCAGATGGATGATCGGGTAACGGATCTCGTCTGCATTGGTCTTGCGCTGGAGCAGGTCGAGCAGCCCGTTTTTACTGAGATAGCTTTTCCCGTTGAAGACGATTTTGAGACCGGCATTGAGGAAGCAGTAATTCCATACCTGGTTCTCGAGGAACTCAGGATGGAATTTATAATTTTTAAAAACCGTTTCGTCGGGGGTGAAAACGACCATGGTGCCATTGCCTTCCGCAGTCTTTGTTTCCTTGTGTTCTTTTACCAGGACACCACGCTCAAATTCGGCGGTCTTTTCCTTCCCTTCCCGAACGGCCGTCACTTTAAAATAATGGCTCAGTGCATTCACGGCCTTGGTACCAACACCGTTCAGTCCGACAGATTTCTGGAAAGCCTTGCTGTCATACTTGGCACCGGTGTTGATCTTGCTGACCACATCCACCACCTTGCCAAGGGGAATGCCGCGGCCATAGTCGCGGATAGTGACCTGTTTCTGGTCAATGGTCAGCTCGACCGTTTTACCATAACCCATGGTGTATTCATCGATACAGTTATCAAGTACTTCTTTCACCAGTACATAAATGCCGTCATCCGGTGAGGCACCATCCCCCAGTTTTCC
>SDZZ01000021.1 GCA_004173255.1 Chitinophagaceae bacterium
AAATATTCCCATACCATTAATCCTAAAACGGGGCTGCCGGTAATGGGAGTAAAAAGTGTGACGATCATTGCTCCGAATGCCGAGATCGCAGATGCCATGGCAACTCCTGTAACTATTATGGGTGTGAGAGCGGGGATCGGCCTGGTAAACCAGGTGGAACATCTCGCCTGCATTATGATCGATGACAATAACAAAGTATTCACTTCAAAAAACATTAATCTAAAATGAAAAAGTCATTAAAAGCCCTTGCGGCTTCATCAGTCCTTTTTATCCCGGTGCTGGTGACATCCTGCACCACTGTGAAGGAGTACCAGAAAAATAAGTTGAACGATGCGGAAATGGTCCTGACAAACCGGAAGGTTGAAAAAACAGAGCTGAATTTTCAATCCTACCGCGAAGGATCATCCGGCGCAAACGGAGGCAAAAATGGGGGAGGGTGTGGCTGTAACTAACCGCCGTTCATTTATTAAAAAAGCACAACACCATGAAACGAATTTTTCTTACGGCCACGGCGATCATGTCAATCATCTGCGCCCGGTCACAGGTGACAACAGACAGCAGTACTTACAAATCAAGGAGACTTAAAGTTGAGGAGATCAATCTGGTATCCAGTTATTACTCGCAGACCGGTGATAATGCGGCAGTAACCGGTGGAATAGGTTCACAAAAGCTTACAGATTTAGCCAACACCATTGATATCAAGCTAACGCGTTACGATAAGAAATGGAGGAAACACAGTTTCGATGGGGAGCTGGGAATAGATCACTATACCTCGGCCTCTTCGGACATGATTGACCTGAAGGCAAATTCTTCTGCCTCCCATGCAGACACCCGGGTTTATCCTTCGCTCACCTGGAGTATCGAGAATGAGAAGAAAGGTCAGACACTTGGCATTGGTGCTTCTGCATCGTCCGAATATGATTATCGTTCCGTGGGTTTTAACCTGAGTTATTCGCAAAAAACAAAAGACCGGAATGGCGAGTTTACGGTGAAGGGGCAAGCCTTCCTTGATCGGGTGAAACAAATTCTTCCGGAGGAATTGCGTAATGGACCAGAACCTGCGTCCCAGGCCCGGAACACTTTTGTTGGAACCGTTTCTTATTCACAGATCATAAATAAAAACCTGCAGGTCGCCATTGTTGCAGACTTTGCGTCACAGTCAGGGTTCCTTAGCCTTCCTTTTTATCGTGTCTACTTCAATGATGGGACAGTACATCAGGAAAAATTGCCGGATACGCGAACAAAATTGCCACTCGGAATCAGGGCCAATTATTTTCTGGGCGACAATGTGATTATCCGGACGTATTACCGGTACTACACTGATAACTGGGGATTGAAGTCCCATACGGCCAACCTGGAGGTGCCATTAAAAGTCAGTCCTTTTCTTTCTGTCAGCCCCTTCTACCGATTTTACTCCCAGTCTGCCATCGATTACTTTGCACCATACCGTCAGCATACGGCTGCCGACCAGTACTACAGCAGCAACTATGACCTGTCAGGATTCAGCAGTAATTATGTTGGAGCAGGATTCCGGGTCACCCCACCCAATGGTGTATTCGGACTCCAGCACGTAAATATGGCCGAACTGCGGTATGGGCGTTACAGCAAAAATATCGGGATGAATTCCAACAGCATTTCACTGAACCTGAAATTTAAATAACCATTATGTATGAAGCGCATCCCCACGTCGTCCTGAATCGCGTGCCGATCGTCTTTTCGCTTGGCTAATTGATCTGGCACCCGATGGCTGAGGTCGATCGCAGCATTGGGTGTTATAAAAGCTGAGTATGCGTCTGGCCGAGTCAATCGAATGCTAAACCCGCAGTGAGGCGGGTTTAGCTTTTATGGATACAAGACCCGGCACTATGGCTCAGCTGACACTTGTTCCGAAAAGGTAACCAGCCAATGCTGTGATCGCCATGGCGATAGTTCCCCAGAAACAGATCCTGATTACCGCCTTCGCTGGATTCGAACCACCCGCCCGTGCGGCAATTATACCGGATATCGCTAAAAAGACAATAGAACACACATACTGGATGATCTCCATCCGGTCGACGGGGGCGACCAGGGATACCAGTAGCGGGAGAGCGCCACCGACTGTAAAAGATGCGCCGGATGCGAGAGCAGCCTGCAAGGGTTTGGCCTGGGTGATTTCATTGATGCCCAATTCATCGCGGGCATGCGCTTCCAGTGCGTTGTGTTGGGTAAGCTGCCGCGCAACCTCCAGCGAGAGGGTTTTGTCCAGCCCGCGTTTTTGATATACTGCTGCCAGTTCAATTAATTCTTCCTCTGGCATGGTGGCCAGTTCTGCTTGTTCCCTCTGCAGATCGGCTGTTTCAATGTCTGACTGAGAGCTAACCGAAACGTATTCCCCTGCTGCCATTGAAAGTGCTCCGGCCACCAGTCCGGCAAGTGCTGCAAGAATGATCGGCGCACGGGTACTGCTGGCGGCGGCAACGCCGATTACTAAACTGGTGGTCGAAAGAATCCCGTCGTTCGAGCCAAGCACTGCTGCGCGCAGCCAGCCGCTTCGTTTCACGAAGTGCATTTCATTTTGTAAATACATAAGGGAGAAGGTACGACTTTGCAGTGTAAAGTCGCTGTAACGGGGCGATCGGGTCAGAAACAGGTTGGACGGAATTAATGATATACCGGGGAGTGATATTAGTCAATTGAAGGCAAAGGGAAACGTACTTTTAACATGCAGCCATGGCCTGGGGTTGATTCAAATTCTGCGGTACCATTGAATGTCTTTGCGCGGCTCAGGATATTGTCCACGCCGATGCCCTTTCTAATTAAAGATGGATTGAAACCGACTCCATCATCGGTGATGATCAGTGATATTTCCTTCGCCGTTGCCTTGAGACCGATCAATACCAAGCTGGCTTCTGCGTGTTTTAAAATATTGGTTAACTGTTCCTGTATGATGCGAAAAATATTGATTTTGAATTTTGAGGACAATTGTTCGCCGTCAACCGAAGCGAGCCTGCAGGTTATCTGGATACTACTTGCTTTCATCGTCTCTTTCGCCAGGTTTCGGATCGCTTCCCTGAGGCCGATATGATTAATAAAATCACTGGTAAGGCCCTTCGTCAGTTTCCTTATTTCCTCGATGGCAGTCATGGTAAATTCAGAAGACCGCGCAATCATCTCATCCCGTTCTTTACCTCCCTTACGCGCCATGTCAAGATACATCCTCGAAGCTCCCAACAGCTGGTTTACATTGTCGTGCAGCTCTTTTCCTATGTCTGACCTTTCGGCTTCTTTGGCTTCCTGCTGGGCTTCCTCTATTTTTTTATCTTTTAGCTTGATTTCCTGGGCCAGTTCCTGCTCCAGGACGTCCTGCCTGCTTACATCCTGCATTACTCCAATCATACGGATTGCTTTCCCGCGGATATTTCGAATGATGCTGGCGCGGTTGAAGACTTTAGCAATTGTGCCGTCGGCCCTGATAAACCTGTAGGCGTATTCCCAATAATCTGTTTTTGATTGTATCGCCAGCTGAAGGTCGTTTTTCACGTCTTCCTGATCCTCAGGATGAAGGTAAGTGCTCCAGTCAAGCACGGTATTAACTGCTTTCTGATTGGTATCGTAGCCAAAAAGTAACTGGAAGCCGGAGCCGAAAAAGAACTCATTGGTATTGAGATTCCAGTCCCAGCGGGCATCGGATGACAAACTGGAGGCCACTTCAAAAATCTGGCTCAGCTCCTCCTGGATTTCTACCTGATCTTTCAACTGTTGCTCCAGTTCATGAATCCTGCTGATGTCCTGCGTAGCCCCTACAACGTGGGAGGCCTGACCCTGGTCGTTCCGCAAAATTTTTGCCCGGCTGACCGTGAACGCAACACTTCCATCTTTCCGGATAACCATACAGGATTCATTCCATGCTGTTTTGCCGGTGAGCAGCAGGGCATCCATCTTCGTTTTGATCCGGTCTCTTTCCCGGGGCATAAGGCATCGCAGGAAGGTCTTGAAGGCAATGGTCCTTCCTTTAAGTTTATAACCAAACAACTCGAGCACACTTTCTCCCACATCCACCCGGTCGGTGATCAGGTTCCAGTCCCACATAAGATCGTACGAGATCTTTCCGGTAAATTTTTTCAACCGGTAACTTTCAGCAAGCAGGGAATCAGCTTCTTTTAAGGCAACCGAGAGTTCATCCGGATCGGGATCGGTTTTCCCGGGCAGGGGCTTCTCCTTCGGGATTCCCGCAACCTGAAGTGGCGGAAGCTCGGTTGCCGCTGGTGCTGGTGAAAATGCCATGATGGTTCTCGCAGCCTTCTGATCCAGGAACGGAACACATTTCAGGTAGCATGATATGCTCAGGCCATCTTTACGTTTGGTAGCATAGGTAGGCATCGGCTGGTCCGGACTATCCCGTAAAAATCCGATTGACTGGAAAGAGGCTTCGTTAATTCCAAATAGTTCTTCACGAGTGAATGAAAGAAATTCACGTCTTGAATAGCCCAGGAGAGCACACGCTGCCAGGTTAGCTGACATTATTCGTCCGGTGGAACTGATAATCAGTTTCGGCTGGTCGGAATGAAGGAATGCCGAACGATAAAGGTTGTTTTCCGCTTCGGTTTTGGATGGTCGTTGAATTTTCTGACTCGGCATATATAATGTTTGGCGTGCTCGTTCACCATAATTTTTCAGCCAGATTACTGGATAAAGTGATGGTGTTTTCCCAGCTCGTTCAATTCAACCAGGTTGCTGACATTGAGTTTACTGAGTATCCGGGTTTTATGGGTTGCGATGGTAGAAGGGGATAAACCAAGCTGTCTGGCAATTTCAGTGGTTGGCAGCACACGAATCAGCTGGACGCACACTTCAAATTCCTTGGGGCTTAATTTATCGAAGGGGTTAGACGATGGTTGGTCAACCGCCCGCGTAATCTGGTCGACCATGTCGGGACTATAGTAGTTACTTCCTGAAAGAACTGTTTTAATGGCCTGTTCAAGCTGGGCAGAAGGTGCTGATTTATTTACGAAACCTTTTACACCTGCTTTCACAAACCGTATTCCATAATTGCTTTCATCGGTCATGGAAAAGATCAGAATCCTGAGCGCCGGCCATTTAAGCCCAATCGTTTTAAGTAACTGGAAAATATCCATGCCAGGGACGAATACGTCGAGTATCAGCAGGTCATACTGTTTTTTCCGAAGGAATCGAAGGGCAGTAGTTCCGTCCCCGGCTTCATCCACTGTGGCGTTGTTCTGAAATGTTTTGATAAGCAGTGACAGCCCGTTCCTGATAATTTCGTGATCGTCGACCAGAAGTATTTTTTTGCTTTTTTCCATATTATTAAGTGAGTTGCTGAGCGCTTTTGACCTGACTGCATTCACAAATCTTCCAGCATGGTTGTCTTTTTATGTTTTTGTAGTTTGAAAAAACTGGGGGTGATCCCCGTTATTTTTTTGAATTGTTTAGAAAGATGGGAGACCCCGCTGTAGTGCATTTTTCCCGCGATTTCAGTCAGGTTCAGTTCGCCGTGTATAATCAGGCTCTTTATTTTTTCAATCTTGTGGAGCATAATATACTGCTCAATTGTTCTGCCCTGGTGTTCAGAAAAAAGGTTGGAAAGGTACGTGTAGTCGTACTTCAAGCGGTCACTGATCAATACTGAAAAATTGGTTTTGGGAGGGTCGTCCTGATGGTGAACCATCTGCACAATCACACTTTTAATTCGTTCGATTAGTATGGCTCGCTTATCGTCCACCAATTCAAGTCCGGATCCTGATAAAATTGCCTGGAGCTGTGTTCGCTGAAGCGGGCTGAGATCCTGTTCCACCGACACCTCCCCGAGGTTGACCAGCTGATAACTGATGCCCAGTTTTGTGAATGCATCATGAACAGCCATTTTGCATCGTATGCTCACCATGTATTTAATGAACAGGTTCAAATTACTTGGTTTAGGCTGGTTTCAGTTCAGGCAGTTGCAGTTACGCGTGCCGGGAATTCGACATGTAAAGGTTCTTTATTTGGAACAATAAACAGTGGTACAATATTTTTATTATGTTGTATAATTCACTGTTTTCGGCTCAATCCCTGTTTAAGCTTACTTTTAAGGGAGGTCAAATGGTGAAATCCGATCAGCTGGTTTATATGCAATCGATTCTGACCGGCACAGGGAAACCGGATCCCGATGTGCACTGGCGATCAGCCGAGGCCATGGCGAATGGGGCGTGTGAGGGAAGCCCCTGCCTTTCCATCATCTTTTTGATTCTTGCAGACATCTCACTCATGGTCATATCAGGATGGGTAAATTGCCCTTGCATAAAACAAAATTTGCAAAATTGTTTGCTTAACGAACCGTCTGCCTCGGTGCCTCTGAGAGAAAGATCGTCAACCGGCAACGTGCAGCTCTGGCAACACCGTTGAGGGGCAAGATTCTCAGTATTTGTCATGTGTTTTAGTTTTACTATCCTTTCATCAACAATACGGGCGGACAACTTCGGGATTTTCTGAACAATGCAGCCTGCGAAAGCCCGCGATATCCAATGACGTTAATCATACCTGCGGCTGACTTGCGAGGGTTGGTTGCGGTGGTATAAAAATTACTTTAGGGTATCTCGGTTACCATCCTTTGGTTTGTCCATTACTGCCACAGGGCAATTTTGTTGAGTAAAGTCATGAAGTACCACATGAGTAGAATTTCTGGATTATTAGTTTGCTGTTTCATATTATGTAGCAGTTGCCTGGCCCAGGTAACGACGGATGACATCAGTCGGGTGCGAATGGCAGGGTCTAAGTCAACCCTGCCCGTGAGCATTCCGCAGGTTGCGGATTTTTATTCAATTTTCGGAATGCAACTGATTTTTTCGGGGCCGGGTTCCGGGGAGCGGCGGGCACAAGCCTTTGCGTTGTTAAGGTCTGCACCGTATTATGCAATCGACGAAACAATAACCGTTGATGCCATCGATCAATTAGAACAGGTGGGCGATTTAAGCCGGGTGGAATCAGACCTGGCTATCAGTATTTCACTCCTCCGTTTTTTTAACAACCTGGTATTCGGCGATCGTTCACCATCCTTGTCGTACAAAGGCTGGACTTTCCATCCTGGCTTCCAGCATGTCAATGTCATCGTTGCCACGGCATTGCAAACCCAAGAGCTTCCTACACTGGCTTCCTCTGTCAATAATAAAGTAAAGGTTATTGAAAGATTGTGTTACCGTCTCGGACTTATCAGCCAACGACGGGAGGCGAGAGAGTCCATGCCATTATCGGTCCGCGACACAAGTGGTTCCAGTGGAAATATGATGGAACGATTGTATCGGCTGGGGATAACGGATTCGATCAATACTACTAACCGAAGGTATTACAAGGACATGCTGGTTCGCGGCCAGCGATGTTTCGGGTTATTGGCTGATGGCTTGGCGAGGACCACCTTACTGGCCGAACTCAATATACCCATTGCGGTCCGCATCCGGCAACTTCAAACAGCCATAAACTATTATCGGTGGCTTTATTCTTTTTCGCTGTTGGAACCGCTGACAGAGGTAAACATTCCAGCAGCGTATTTAAACGTTTACGAGGCCGACAGCATCCTGCTCAGCATGAAAATGGTAGTTGGCAAACCTTCCACACCAACCCCAACATTGTCCAGTACTATTGAGACGGTAATTGTGTATCCATATTGGAATATTCCGCAAAGTATCGCGAGCAATGAGCTCCTGCCGGCTATCCGGCGAAATCCAGGGTACGCCGCGGCCCATGCCATAGATGTGGTTAATTCCGGTGGAAGAACAGTTTTGCGCCAGCGTCCCGGATGCAGGAACTCACTCGGACTGATTAAACTTGATTTTTATAATCCGTTCCATGTATACCTGCATGACACCCCGTTGAAAGGTTATTTCGATCTGGAACGCAGGTACTTCAGTCATGGCTGCATGCGGATGGAGTGTCCGGTAGAGATGGCGGGGTTGCTGTTGGGAAGCCGCAAGGCGGGACTAGACAGCCTTATGGCCAAAGGATGTAATAATGGTCTGGAGCCGTTGGTATTCAAAGTCGATAAAAAAATGCCGTTGATCGTCTGGTATAACCCGGCCGGATTAAACGCCTGGGGGGAACCGGTTTTCTATCCCGACATCTACGGAAAATTCAAGTGAAGGATTTGTCATGATCAGTCGACTACATGACAGTTGTCATTCTTGCCGGCCCCACTATTTGTTAGGTTGCTTGTAACTACTATCTTTTAAATACCTGACAATGAAAAAAATTATTATCGCTACCGATTTTTCCCCGGCGGCAGAAAACGCCATGCGGTATGCGGCCGACATGGCCCTGCATGTGAAGGCTGACCTGGTGCTGTTCCACGTCTGCCAGATGCCCCCTAATTATGCTGAAGCCCCTGTTACCAGCCTGGTTTCACTGGAAGATGATGCGTGGGAAAGCCTCGAGAACCGCAGAATGCAGTTATCCGACCGGATGGCGGGCGATGGTAATATTGAATGTTTTGTAAAGTCGGGGAATTTCCTGCGGGAGCTTCGAAACCTCTGCGAATTACACAGTCCGCACCTGGTAGTGGTTGGAAGCAGGGGCACCTCCACCCTTGAACGATTCTTTTTCGGGGACCACTCCGGTAAAGCGGTCGAAAAGATTGAATGGCCGGTACTGGCAATACCACTCGGCCATACCTACCAGGATGTGAAGAAAATCTGCCTGGCCTGCGACATGGAGAATGTGAGGGAAACAGTCCCTGTTGATTCCATCAGGGAATTGGTGAATCAGTTTGACGGGAAACTCCATATCCTCAACACGGGACGTTTTGGTGAATACCATCCCGACCTTGTTGTTGAAGCCGGAATCCTGGAGTCCATGTTTAAAAAAGAAAACCCGGTTTTCCATTTTACGGCGGGTGATAATACGGACCGGGGTATTCTGGACTTTGTCAGCAAAAACGCCATTGACCTGTTGCTGGTAATCCCAAAGTCGAGGGGAGTATTTAAACGGATTCTCACGCATCATCATACACGATTCCTGGTATTGCACTGTCCGGTTCCAGTACTTGGCTTTCATAAATAAATAATCATTGTGAAACCAGAAGTTTTGCCAGCTGCAAAAGGACCTGCGGGTTATTATTATCTACACGTGCAAACGCGGGCAATTTCCGCCGTTCTCGCGAATAATGAAATTCATCAATAAAAAAAGTTTATGCACCGTTTGATTCGTTGCTTCTTGCTGTCAGGTGTGCTATTGGCGTTCGGTGGTACGCAAGCCCAGGAAAGGCGTTTCGAAAGTTTTGATATTGGTCCCGGACCCGGTTGCAGCGTGATGCTGGCCTGGCGGTTTATTTCGCCGGACAACCTGTTCCTGTCTGTAGAGAGGAGCAATGACCGGATTTACTGGGAAAAAGTGGATAGTTGTATGGCGCAATCGGGAACAAACAACTTTGTTCTCGATCCCTCTCCCACAAATGGTGTTTCTTATTACAGGCTGGTGGCAACTGAAGCGGGATCAGCCATTTACTCACAAACGAAAGCTATCCAAATCAATACATCAACCGACGTATTCATCTGGAAGGGAAAGAACCCGGCTTACGTCTACCTGAAAACACTGTCGCTTGCAGGTGAAGTTTTTGTTCGTGATGCGTTGAACAAGGTAGTATCGAGAGCGGCAGTTATTGATTTCCTTGCCACGATTCCTGCGGGGAGTATAAAAAATGGCTCGTTTGTATTTGAGATTGTATCAGAAAAAAGGAAACTCCGCCAACGCTGCAATTTTTTATCAGGGGACGTCGTCCATACCGCCGAATGAGGCCCGGCATTAGCTGGCCACGAAGAATGGGGAGATCCAGACCGCTGATTAAACGTCGGTTTTTTTGTCCCGTACGATCAGAACTTTTCCAACCGCTACGAGTAGTTGTTCTTCCGTAAATGGTTTCTTCAGGAAACCGTCTGCTATTTTTTTGAGTCCTTCCTGCAGGTGTTGCGCACTTCCGGCCGAGAAAAAAACCACTGGTATGTCTTTTGTCCTGTCATCGGCTTTTGCCATCCGGAAAAACGAAGCTCCATCTGTTTCCGGCATCATTATATCACAAAGAATAAGATCCGGCTGTTTTTCGCAGGCAAGCCGGAAACCAGCTTGCCCCTCATCCGCCGTGATGACATCATAATTACTTAGTTGCAATATTTCCATCGTATTTTCCCGAATTTCCTTGTTGTCTTCTATCACTAGTATCCGATTCATGGGCCCAACAGATGAGTAATGGTTATAAATAAGGTGAGTGTGGTCAGTGGAGCAGGTAATTTCAGGTCCTGGGTTCGTTTCGCGTGCCGGACTTCAGCACGGTAGGTATTTCCAGTGAAAAAATACTGCCTTCGTTTTCAACACTGGAAAATGCGATGCTTCCGTCCAGCAACTCCGCGTAACGTTTCACAATATTCAGACCCAGACCAGTACCCTGGATGTTCATGGCATTGGACGCGCGATAAAATTTGTCGAAAAGATGTTCTTGTGCTGCGTACGGAATGCCGATTCCGTTGTCCCGCACGGAAATGAACGTTGTATCGTTACAAGTCTGGGCAAGTATTTCAATTTTACCTTCTTCCCCGGAGTATTTAATCGCATTTGAAAGAAGGTTAATGAGGACGTTTTCAAGAATTTTCCGGTCGGTGCTCATCCATTGGCTGCCTGTCAGGTAAAATGCAACGACAATTGACTTTTTCCTGATAGCAACATCCATCATGTCAATGACCTTATTAATTACGTCCTTTACCTGAAACCGGGTTGGGTAAATCTCCACTTTTCCCTGTTCAAGTTTCTCCAGGGAAAGGAAGTCATCAAGGATACTCGTCAGGTTACCAACTGAACTCCTGATTCGTTCAAGGTGTTTACCCCTTTTCTCCTCCTGGCCCGGAGCCGTATAGTGTTCAATAAGCGACATACTGGAAAGAATTGCGCTCAGGGGTGTGCGAAATTCATGAGACGCCATGGAAATAAATCGGGACTTCATTTCATTTAGTTCACGTTCCCTTTCCAGCGCCTGGGTAAGCTCCAGCGTCCTTTCCTTTACCCGAAGCTCGAGCTCTTCCTTGCTTTTCAGCAGTTCTTCTTCCGCCAGTTTCCGCGAGGTAATGTCATTTCGGATGGCAAGATACTGGTAGGGTTTGCCGAGTTGGTCAACAAAAGGAACGATCGTTGTATTTACCCAGTAATGACTTCCGTCTTTCGCTTTGTTTTTTATTTCGCCGTGCCAGATTTTACCGGCCGAAATGGTGCTCCACAAGTCTCGCATGAAATCGCGGGCATGATTACCAGAGTTAATAATGCGGTGATCCTTCCCTATGAGCTCTTCCCTTTGAAATTTGGAAATTCTGCAAAAGTTATCGTTAGCATATTGGATTTTACCCCGATGGTCTGTGATCGCCAGTATGGACGATTCATCGAGGGCGTGTTTGTAGTCAGTCAGCTCAAGCCGGCTTTTATGAAGCTCGGACTGCAACTCCTCATTAATCTGCAACGTTTCCTCATCCTGGCGTTTTTTAGCTGTAAGATCGCGGGTGAATTTACCGTAGCCAATCAGCACACCCTCATTGTCGTGAATAGCTGTCAGTAACACACTTGCCCAGAACAGTCCGCCGTCAGAGCGCACCCTCCATCCGTCCCCTTCAAATTTTCCGACCTGCCTGGCAGTTTTCAGCTCAATTTCTGGTTCTTGCCTGTCACAGGCTTGCTCCGTAAAGAACTTTGCTATGTGCATACCATGTATCATTTTGGGGCTGTACCCATAAATAGCTTCCGCTCCGGTATTCCATTCGATTACGTGGCCTGTTGGATCGAGCATCATGATTGCGTAGTCCTTAACGCTTTCGATAAGCAAATTGCAGTTCAGGCCAGCCGATTTTTTTAACACCGTTGACAGTTTTAAGTGAGTTTCATTCAGGGATTGCGACAATATCACTTTTCCTTTAATCGATTGGCTGTCCGATAAAAAAATAATACAGTCGGAACAAGATCCATCCGATCGCATCTCTCATCCAGGGTCGTGCGACCAAAGCCGCGATCACCAGGAAAAGCAAGGCCATTCCAACGGCCTCACCGAAGCTAAAATAATATTCTTTCATTTCGTTGGATTTAGCGGTTATGCGAATGCGGGCCAACAGGCGCGCCAGGTCCGTTCGTCAGCCTTTGGTAAACAGCCGGTAAAGGGGGCAAAAGGAGATTGCCGCGGTTGCCAGAGGGACAATTGCAAGAAGGCCCCACCAGGACTGGAAGTAAATCCCTGCAGCAGCTACTGAAATACCGATAATGATCCGGAATGCACGGTCGGGTGTGGAAATGTTTGGTTTCATGATTGCTGGTTTTAAGTGTGCAAAAAATGAAAACTATCGTGATTACAGGGTTCCCGCCATGACCCTGATCAGATGCGCGGATGATTTTCCTACATATGGGACTTTAAACCGGAGTCATTCGCGGAAACGTTGAAATCTCAGCCTGCTTCCTGATTCTTATCAGTTGCTGCTTAAAAATAAAGGAGGAACCTCGCGTTAAATTGTAACTTTCCGTACATCATTTCGGATTCCTTTACCAACTAAACCACTTTTATGTATGCCGTTTTGATAATCGAGGACAATGCTGCAATCCTCGAAAATACCGCCGAAATCCTTGAATTGGCTGGCTACAAGGTGGCCACTGCTGACAACGGAAAGACAGGCGTCGAACTGGCTATTGCCAATCCGCCGGACCTGATCATCTGTGATATTATGATGCCACAACTGGATGGCTACGGCGTACTTCACCTGCTCAGAAAAAATGCATCAACGGAAAACGTCCCTTTTATTTTCCTGACCGCTAAAACGGAGCGACGCGACCTCCGGAAAGGGATGGAGATGGGAGCCGACGACTACATTACTAAACCATTTGAGGAAATTGAACTCCTGAATGCCGTTGAGATCAGGCTGAAGAAAAATGAACTGCTGAAAAGAATTTATCCGGAATCAGCCGCGGGGATCAGCCAGTTCGTGACAGATACTAAAGCTGCAGGTCTTATAAAATACCTGGAAGGGAATTACGCAGTTGATACACTTGCCAAAAAACAGGTATTGTTCCAGGAAGGAAAGAAGCCCCGCTTCGTTTACTATATTGTTTCGGGCAAAATAAAAAGCTTCCGTACCCAGGAAGATGGAAAAGAATATATAACCGACGTTCACGGGGGTGGTGATTTCATGGGTTATACCTCGATGCTTACGGATCGGAATTACGAAGAGTCAGCGGTGGTGCTGGAGCCAGCGGAGTTGATGGCTATTCCCAAGGACGATTTCCTGCAAATGATTTACAATGATATGTCCGTTGCAATGAGATTTATCCAATTGATATCGAACAACATCAAGGAAAAGGAACAGAAACTTATCCGTCTCGCATACAGTTCACTTCGCAAACGCGTTGCGGCAGCCCTGGTGGATCTTCATGGTAAGAGCAACGACCGGGAAGGCAATAATTTGATGGAAATTTCCCGCGATGACATTGCGCATTATATCGGGACCGCAACTGAATCCCTCATCAGGACCCTTGGAGATTTTAAATCTGAAAGCCTGATTGAAGTCAGGGACAACCGGATCCATATAAAAGACCTTAATAAATTGTCAAACCTTCCGTATTGACCAAATAACTTTTTCCGGTCAGGAGCTCCTCATGTCGAGTAGTAAAAGGTATCATCACTTTTTTCGAAGCGACCGGATTTTGCCGTTATTGTGATCCGGCAAAAAATCCCTTCGATACCGTCATCTTTCACCGCAGGAAACGGCCATTGGGAGGTCAGTTGCATCGTTTGACTCGCTAATAGCGGCAACTCCCGTTGGTGCAGGATTTTCAAGGCCTGGGAAACGTCGTCCTCCTGCTCCAGTTCTTCAAAGTGGCCAAAAGCAATTACGCTTCTCCAATCTGATAAACGTTTGGTTTCGTCCACCTCAAAACAAACTACGGGGTTTTTTCGCATTATCTCCAGCTTCAGTCCTTTCAAAGAATGGATGTAGATGCACTTCCCATCGTAAGCATAGCTCACGGGAACCACATAGGTTAATCCATCTGCATGGCAGCCAATCCTGCCAACGAATTGTTGGTGAAGCAAATCGTCTATTTCACCCGGGTTAAGTGTTCCAAACATATTTCTCGTTTTTTGTAAAACAACAACAATCATTTTCCGAAGGAGGTGATTATGATCAGTTGTCAAATTGACAATCCGCAGGGGACCACCCTTGCGGTCGTTATATTTTCGCGGTAACATCAACTGACCCAGATCAATGTCGCCGGGAAAACAAAAGTCAAAACTCGTCTATGTGCCTGCGTGGGATGTTCGGATCGTTCGCGGAGGTAAAGAGTTTTTCGGACTTGCCCTTGAAATGATCCGGCGGGCAACATCAGTGATCCATCTTCAAACTTACATCCTGGAATGTGACAGCACTGGAAGGTTGATAACAGCAGCGCTTTCGGATGCGGTTAAACGTGGCGTATTCGTTTACCTGCTTGCCGACGGGTATGCATCCCGGTCCCTGCCGGTTTCTTTTGTAAATGAACTTCGTGCAGCCGGTATCAATTTCGGGTTTTTTGCCCCGCTGTTTAAAAGTGGAAGCCTGTATGTTGGTCGACGGCTGCATCATAAGTTACTGGTTATTGATATTGCCGAGGTGCTGACGGGGGGTATCAATATATCCGACCGGTATAATGAATTACCGCACCAGCCTGCCTGGCTGGATTTTGCGCTGTATGCAAAGGGTACAGTTGCAGGGGAACTCTATACACTATGTTGTAAAACCTGGAATAATTTCCGCGACGGAGTTGATTTCCCGGCGGCCAGGCAGATGCACTCGCCTGAACCATCAGGAGTTCAGAGTATGGTTGCGGTTTGCCGGAATGACTGGGTGCGGCGGAAAAATGATGTGTCTTCTACTTATGTCCGTATGCTGCGCTCATCGGCTTCAGAGGTAATTATTATCTGCAGCTACTTTATTCCAGGCAGAATACTAAGGCAACAACTTGCTGCAGCTTCAAAGCGGGGAGTCAGGATCCGGGTAATCACTGCCGGTATTTCGGATGTCGGGATTGCCAAACAGGCGGAAAGGTATGCCTATTCGTTTCTGCTGGAAAACGGAATAGAAATATACGAATACTGCAGGACCGTCCTGCATGGCAAAATGGCTGTCAGTGATGATCAGTGGATGACGATCGGTTCCTATAATCTGAATAACATCAGCACTTATGCTTCCATTGAACTGAACATCAATGTAGATGACCCGAGGATTGCACGGAACACAGCAGGATATCTGCGTCAGTTGATTATGGATGATTGTAATCCGGTAACGTGCGTGGGTTTTCACGGCAGTGGCGGAATTGCAGGGAAATTCATCCGCTGGATATCCTATGTGATGGTGCGAATCATCATTTATCTTTTTACTTTTTACTATAAACATCATCATTGAAAATGTGGATGCCCATGCAATACAAAACTGCAGCTGATGCTATCGGCAAAATTAAAAGTGGCGACAGGGTTTTTATACAGGGAAGTGCGGCAACTCCATCCGTTTTAGTAAGGGCCCTGATGGAGAACAAGGCAAATCTCCGGGATATCGAACTGATCAGTATTACTACAATTGGTGACGGGCTTTTTGATGTACCCGGCTTTGGTAAACATTTTTTCATGAACTCAATGTTTGTGTCTGCAAATGTGCGGAACCTTGTAAACACTGGCCAGGGGGGCTACATCCCTGTGTTCCTGAGTGAGATCCATGAGCTATTTGAAAATAGCCTGGTTTTACCGGACGTTGCATTGATCCAGGTGTCGCCGCCGGATAAACATGGTTATTGTTCGATGGGTACGTCGATTGATATTACCCGCTCTGCCGTTTCCCATTCACCATGGACGATCGCCCAGGTTAACCCACGGATGCCGCGGACACATGGGGACGGCCAGATCCATGTCAGCGAAATCGACTCGTTTGTGTGGTGCGACACTGCTTTACCGGAAGTGGATTATGCCGCGGGTGCAAATAATGAATCAAGGAAGATCGGAGAATATTGTGCCGGCCTCATCGAGGACCGGTCAACCTTGCAGGTTGGGATCGGTGCTATCCCGGATGCGGTACTGTCCTGCCTGGCGGGCCATAAAGATCTTGGTATCCACTCAGAAATGTTTTCTGATGGAGTAGTACCCCTGGTTGAAAAAAATATCATAACCAACCGTTATAAAAAACATAACAAGGGAAAAATTGTTACCAGTTTTGCCCTCGGTACCAAACGTCTGTATGATTTCCTCGATGACAACCCGGCGGTGTCATTCCTCGACATCAGCTATGTAAACAATCCTGGGATCATTGGTTCACATCCCCGGATGGTCGCCATCAACTCAGCGATTGAAATTGACCTGACTGGTCAGGTGTGTGCGGATTCGATCGGTACTTACCAGTATTCCGGAGTGGGCGGGCAAATGGATTTCATGCGTGGTGCTGCAATTTCTGAAAGAGGAAAGCCAATTATCGCTATGGCTTCATCTACCCGGGATGGGAAGTCAAAGATTGTCCCATTTCTTCAACCCGGGGCCGGTGTTGTTACAACCCGTGCCCATCTCCATTATGTAGTAACAGAATACGGCGTAGCAAATCTGTTTGGTAAAAACCTGAAACAGCGTGCCGTTGCTCTAAGGGATATTGCGCACCCAAGGCATCGTGATTTCCTTGATGCAGAAATTTTTAGCCGCTTCCGCTGATTGTGTTGCCCGGCCAAAAATGAATCATAAAACTTTGTATTTATTTTGCCAGGTAACCTCCGTCAACAGGAAAATAAGCTCCGGTAACAAATGAAGCAGCTGGGGAGCTCAGCCAGACAACGAGTTCTGCCACTTCACTGGATTTCCCGATCCGTCCGACCGGATGCTCGGTTGCAAGTGCAGAAATGGCGTTCTGGTCGAGCCCGGCAGTTGCCAACAGGGGCGTATCGATGAATGCAGGACCAATGGAATTAATGCGGATCCCTTTTGATGAATATTCGAGTGCGGCCGTTTCTGTCAACCCGATGACGCCGTGCTTTGCTGCAACATACGCGCCCGCGTTGGCAAATCCAACTTTGCCCAAAATCGATGACATATTTATAATAACCCCGTCGTGTTGTTTTTCCATTTGTTGCAGCTGGTATTTCATACAATAGAACACGCTGTTCAGGTTGGTATCAACTACTTTTTCCCAATTAGAGATCGACATGCTCCCGATATTTGCCTGCTCGCCGGCAATGCCGGCATTATTAAAAGCAATATCGAGCCTGCCAAACTGGGAGACAATTGTTTTTACAGCCTGTTCGCAACTATCAGGGTCTGTCACGTCAAGGCGGATGAAAAGAATGCGTGGATTCAGAGACCTTAATTCTTCTGTAACGACATAACCCCTTGCCTCATCAATATCAGCGAGGATGACCAGGGCGCCACACTGTGTAAAAAGCCTGGCTGTTGCTTCGCCGATCCCGGATGCGGCACCGGTGATAAGAACTGTTTTTCCTTTAAGATGTTGCATTATTTGCTGTGGTTTGTTTAGTTAGTTTATTCCTGGTGGGACCAATGTTTCTGTCAGTAGCTTTACCATGGGGACGCCGCCAAGGAACTGGTACAATTTCTCTGCATCTTCGGCGCGGCATAGACGTGTGCCATGGTTCATAGAGGCAGCGGATCCGCAGGCCACACCATAACGTACCGCTTCATACAGGCTCCACCCTTTACTTAATGCATACACAATTCCGGCAACCATACTGTCCCCGGCGCCAACGGTGCTTTTCACTTTTATCACCGGTGCCGGGATCAGCCTTGCAAAATCGTGAGTGACCAGCATGGCCCCGCGCGATGCCATGGATACTACTACTATCTCGCAACTGCCTTGTTTCACCAGTTCAAGTGCGGCGTCTGCGACCATTCCCAACTCCAGCGAGGCCTTGCCAACGAGGCTGGCCAGCTCATTTAAATTTGGTTTGATCAGGTAAACACCGGCCGCGACTGCCTTACGAAGGCTTTCACCTGTTGCATCTACAATGCATTTCGAACCTTTTTGCTTTGCTATGCTCGCAATGCGGGCATACATGTCCGAAGGAATACCCGGTGCCAGCGTGCCACTGGCCACGATGTATTTCGGGGTCGTCATACTGATTAAGTCCAGCAATGCCTGCCACTCGGACTGTCGAACCGCAGGGCCGGGAAAAACGAACCTGAATTGCTGTCCCGTTGTTTCCTCAAAAACCGTAAAGTTTTCGCGTGTGGACTCGTGGATACTGATGGGGAAATGTTCAATACCTGCAAGCTCCAGTAGTCTGCCCAGTTTTTCACCGGTAGGTCCTCCGGATAAATACAAGGCCGACGCTTTCCCTCCCAGCCGGGCCAGTGCACGGGCAACATTGATTCCACCGCCGCCGGCATCGTAAAATGGTTCCATGCACCGCAGTTTACTGTCCGGTACAATTGAACTGATCGTAGTGCTTTTGTCGATAGATGGATTGAATGTGACAGTAAGTATATCCTGGTAGGGTGGTAATTGACGGGTAATCATACCGATTCTTTTTGTTC
Organism: Chitinophagaceae bacterium; assembly: GCA_004173255.1. Taxonomy (GTDB): domain Bacteria; phylum Bacteroidota; class Bacteroidia; order Chitinophagales; family Chitinophagaceae; genus JBEVJC01. The sequence continues at coordinate 18,533 of SDZZ01000021.1, forward strand.
GTTGATTTCGACGTGGTGGTTTCCCGCCACCCAGGCCTGCCAGCCTCCTGAGAAATCAAGGATATTTTTGAATCCATAGTGTGCCAGCAGGGATCCTGCAAGAGCAGAACGGTCCCCTCCCTGGCAATACACGATGGCGGGTCCTGCCTGTTTGATGGCCTGCAGGTTAAGAGGCAATGTTCCGAGGAACAGGTTGACAGCACCGGGTATATGACCGGCATCAAAATCTTTTTTACTACGGACATCAATGACCTGGGTATGGGGGTCGCTGAGTAAGTCAAGAACTTCCCGCAGGATGATTCGCCGGCCCTTTACCAGTGGAAGCAGTTGCTGGTTTTTGATCGAGTGGGGATCAATATAACCAGCGACATGATCGAGGCCGATCCGCATTAATTTTCGCTGGATCTCACCGATTTCGTAGTCGGGAGCAATGAGTATGAAAGGCACATTGTAGTCGATGAACCACCCTGCCCATGTTGTAAAGCTGTTGTTGTTAGGGATATTAATCGATCCGGGAATATGCCCCTCCATATATGTCAGCCGGCTTCGCGTATCGATTACTATAGTGCCATTGGTTACAGCAAGGCCAAGCTGTTCCAGGTTTATGCGCGGTGGGTTCGAAACAAAGGGTCTTAGTTTTCTTGGCTGTTTGTTAAGGTATTTCATCATCGCGAAATAGGGAGGAACCTCGGGCTGCCCTTCCAGAAGGGTTGCGACAAAACCTTTTTCATCCCGCAGGAACCTGAATGCCCAATTGGAAAACTTTTCATAGCCAACAGTAGAGACCGGTGACGCCGACAGCGATTTTCCGCAGGCGGACCCGGCCCTGTGCGCCGGCCACACCTGAACAAACGCGGGCAGGGCATTGAATTTGGACATCGATTGAAACATCTGATGCGCCGCCGGTTCCCGTGTCCCTGTCATGCCAGCTGCTTTTTCGAGAAGATCCGGCCGCCCAACATCCCCAACGAACACAAAATCGCCCGAGAAAAACATAACCGGCTGGTCGCAGGTTTCAATATCCGTGAGCAACAGGCAAATACTTTCCGGGGTATGGCCTGGTGTGTGAATAACGTTAAATACCAGGTTTCCCACTTCCACCTGGTCACCATCGTACAGCCCGGTATGGGCAAACTGGTATTGCCATTCGCGACCACCTTCATCTGACAGATACATTTCGGCCCCGGTGAGTTCAGCAAGTTCCCTGGAACCTGACAGGAAGTCGGCGTGAATATGTGTTTCAAAAATGTGGGTTATGGTGAGTTTATTTTCTTCGGCTATCTGCAGATAGGTATCTACATCCCTTTTCGGGTCTATCACCGCAGCCGTACCCGTTGTCTGGCATCCGATCAGGTAACTGACCTGCGAGAGGCTCTTTTCATAAATTTCCTGGAAGTACATATAAATTCCATTTGACAATTGATAAAATTGTTTCCACGTCCAATTTCGTCGCTGCCGGATACTTCCAGCATGATGCTTATCATACCTGCCAGGGATTATGTTCAGGTGATCGCCTGACCCTGCTCATTAAAAACATATATCCAGTCGGATAAATTCGGTGAATGTCTGAACTCAAAATGCAAAGGCTGCTATGTATACTTCTTGTCGGAATTACTGGTTGTTCTACCACCCGGACCACGACCAGTTGGCTTGCAGAACCCTTACGTAATAAAAGCTACAGTGAAATACTGGTGGCGGTTGTGTTGCCGGTTCAGGATTCCGTTGCCAGAAATGAGATTGAGAAAAGTTTGCAGGAACAGTTACTGACCATGGGGTACCGGTCGCGCGGTGCTGGTCGTGCTTACGGTACAGACGGACTTGCCGGCCCCGGCGCACAATCGAAGTACATCACTTTATGCAAAGATGGTTTTGACGCGGTGCTTGTTGTCGCCCCGGTGTCTGATAAACCATCCGGGGAAAAAATCGCTGAACAATCCATGTATGACAGTTATTATATTGACAGGGCTTCGCGATTCCGTGAGGCAGTTAACAAGTCGGATTTTCAGAACTCCGGATTTCATTGGGAAGCTGTTTTCATTGATCTTGGATTCCTGCGAACAATCGGCGTTGTACGAACCGCGACGTTTCCTCCAACGGGCGACTGGGAGCCCGCCACTTACCAGACGGGTAAATTGATCAGCCGGATGAAGAAGGAAAAGATATTCAGCAGCCAGAATCAGTAGCACCATGTCAGGGAGGCCTGATGCTAATCACCCGATCTCGTGTTTAAGGTCATGAAAAACCGAAATACATGACATTATTTTTAAAAGAAAACTATGAAGAAGATACTTGTAGTCTTTGACGGAGGACATTTTTGTGAGTCATCCCTTGATTTCGCGAGGAAACTTAACGAAATCAGTCCGGTCCTGCTTGTCGGAACATTTCTCCCGCAGGTGGATTATGCAAACCTGTGGAGTTATGCGGAAATAGGAAAGCATGGCGGAAAAGTGATCCCTTTGCTCGAAAGTGCAGAAGCAGAATCAGTTCAGGTAAATATCAAAAGATTTAAATCGTTCTGCCACACAAATCAAATAGCCTGTACCATCCACACCGAATATTTTGATTTTGCCTTGCCGGAATTGAGGAAAGAGGCGAGGTACGCCGACATCGTTTTAGTAAGCAGTGAGAAGTTCTTCGAGGAATCGGGCGTGGCTGAACCTAATGACTACCTGAAAGAGGTCATGCATGACCTGGAATGCCCGATCCTGCTGATCCCCAATAAATATGATTTCCCGAAAACAAACGTGCTGGCGTACGATGGCAGTGAATCGAGTGTATTTGCGATCCGTCAGTTCAGCTATCTGTTCCCAGAACTGGCTAAACACCCAACCAGGGTTGTGTTCGCAGACGAAGATCCGCTGGCCCAAATGCCCGGGCACCAGGCCGTCAAGGAGCTTGTTGAAGCGCACTTTCCGCAGGCGGAATGGGTAAAGCTGGATGTTTCGCCAAAGAAGTTTTTTAGTACATGGTTGCTGGAACAGGACAAGGCCATACTTGTCACTGGTGCATACGGTCGATGGGCAATGTCCCGGTTTTTTAAAAAAAGTTTCATCAACGACGTTATTTCCGATCACCGGGTCCCCATATTTATTGCTCACCATTAACCTTTAATCAAATGGAAAAAATTATTATAGCACTGCATGCGGTCAACTATAATCCCAGGGTGGTGGATTTCGGATGTTATCTTGCCCGGTTAACTAATTCCCCACTTCATTTCCTGATGCTGGAAGACCAGCTGGTGCCAGG
>SDZZ01000852.1 GCA_004173255.1 Chitinophagaceae bacterium
ACACAGCCGCTTTGACCGGTTCGGCAACCGATGCGGATGGTATTGTGCTCACTTATCTCTGGAACCAGATCGCCGGTCCGGGCGCCGCCAACATTGTAAACAATGCGGCCGGCATTACTGTGGTAAACAACCTTATCCAGGGGCAATACAAATTTGAATTGACCGTGATGGATAACATGGGGTCTTATGGAAGAGATACCATGCAACTTACGGTTACCAATGATCCAACAACGCAGGGTTGTAATGCTAATGCCCCTGTTACTCATTACCTCACCAAAACAAATACAGGTACAGGTGTATGGGAAATTTACCGACCCAATGGTTCTGCGTGGAAAGGTGGTGATACGGTAAAGATTGTGGGAACAAATTATTCTGTTATCGAGTTCTCCAATATTGCCGGTGATCCTTGCAGGCCGATAGTGATAATGCCGCAGACCACACTTACCACACCTGTTTTTAGAATTAAGGGAAACAGCCGATATGTAAAAATATGGGGTGGGCCAACAACCTATGGCATAAAGGTAACGCCGGGTTCCCTTGCAGTAAACCTTAGCCATCACATCGAAGTAAATAATGTAGAATGCAGCTTCGGAAGTGTTGGTGTGTATGCAAAACAGGATGTGGTGTATTCCGATCCACTTACCTGGCATCCAAATTACAGGATGAGCAATCTTATTTTCCGGAACATGTGGATTCACGATATCCAGGGCGAAGGAATGTACATAGGAATTACACAGCCTGATGGTCTTACTGTAACCAGTACTTACAGCGGTCTCGATACCACCATTTTGCCCATAAGATTGGATAGCGTGGAAGTCAGCAATTGCCTGGTGGAGCGGACTGACTGGGACGGTATACAGTTATCCAATGCCCGAAATGGCAATAAAATAATCAACAACACCGTAAGAGATTACGGGCGCATTAATATACAGCAGGCCGGCATTATACTTGGCGGCAATTGCACGGGCGATGTGAGTGGAAATACGATATTACGTGGCACCGGAAGCGGCATCCAGGTTTTTGGATATGGTGTAATAAACATCAGTAACAACCTGCTGGATAGTTGTGGTTATAACGGCCAGTCAAATCCAAACGGAAGCTTTGGATTGCAATCGATCTATGCCAATGATTACATCATCAACAGCGAGTCAAACCCCAAGCAAACCATTAATGCCTTTGGAAATGCGGTCAATCATCCGCTCACCGGTGGAGGAATCTTTATAACAGACTATCTAAACAACTCTTTTCCTTCTTCAGTTTACAATAACACATTTTGCATACCTAACGCAGGTAGCGACTGGCAATCCATTTACATAAAAGCATATGTTCCCGGAAGTGTGCTCACCAATAATACCCTGTCTTGTTCCACAGTACCCAACACTGCACCAGTGGCTAATGCAGGCGCAGATGTCAGCATCACTTTACCAACCAACACCGCTACATTAACAGGTTTTGGTACCGACATAGACGGGTCCATTGTTTCGCACGCCTGGGTTAAAATTGCAGGCCCATCTGCCGGAACACTTACCAATGCCACACAACCTGTCGCTTCTCTTGCAGGATTGATAGAAGGAATCTACAGGTACCAGCTTACGGTTACCGATAACGTAGGAGCCATTGGCAGAGATACCGTGCAGGTTACAGTAGACCCGATGGTCAATACAGCGCCGATCGCTAATGCAGGGCTGGATATAGCCATCAGCTTACCAACCAACACAGTTACCTTTAATGGTACGGGCACCGATGGAGATGGCAACATTGTTTCCTTTGCCTGGGCTAAGATCGCTGGCCCGGTTGCAGGAACATTGAGCAATAGCAGTTCAGCAAATGCTGTGGCATCATCCCTGGTTACCGGACTATATCAATACCAGCTCACCGTTACCGATGATGATGGTGCCACCGCAAAGGATACCCTACTGGTAACCGTTTCGCCTGCTCCAAACCTGTTTCCTACGGTTAATGCCGGATCAGACATTACACTTACCTTA
>SDZZ01000853.1 GCA_004173255.1 Chitinophagaceae bacterium
TCTCAGACTTGGTGCCGGGAGTTGAAAATCGCCCGGTGAGGTGCTTGTTCACCATGTAATCGATCCCACCGGCATTGACAAGATGCGAGGGAGCCTCACCGGTGGTGTCTACATCAGGCTGCTCCAGCCCATCAGATAGCTGAACGCAATCCAAAAGCTCCCATCCCGGTAAACGTTCCAACAGCTCAAGGCTATCGTTATTGGTCAGTGCGGTAACCTTTCCTGACATCGGGATCCAGCCCTGGATCTCAATTCTTGCAAGATCAAAAGTCAGTCTTATGGTAGTCTGCTCGAAAAAGCTCGGACCAGAGAAACTATGGTAGTGTTGGGCGATCAGACCCTGGTCATAAACAACCGTTGCGGCCACCTGATCCTGCTGAACGGGATTTCGGAAATGCGAATCACCCACTACCCTTATAGGCACTTCGGTGGTCATCGAATTGATCAGATCGAAAAAATGTACGCCATGTTCTATCATGATACCGCCGGAAAAATCCCTATTCCAGAACCAGTGCTCCTTGGGCAGGGATGCATCCTGGGCAAAGTTTGCCACTTGGGCATGCCTCAGCTTACCCAGCTTGCCGCTCTTGGCTATCCCAATCATTTCCCTGATCACGGGGGTATAACGTAGCATATGATTGACCATGATCGATCTACCAGTTTCCATGCGCACCTCTAGGATGCCCTGCGCCTGTGCTTTGGAAATGGCAACCGGCTTTTCCACCAGCACATCTTTGCCAGCTAGCATAGCTGCCACTGCAATTTCGGCATGTACCGAGGGCGGGGTAACGATGCTAACGATGTCCACATCTGCATCTTCCACCAGCTCTTCCCAGTGGCGATAGATCCTGGCGCCATCTACTGCACCCATTTTTGCCTTTGAATCAGCAATGGCCACTACTTGCACATTCTCCAGCTTTGCCCACCAATGGTGTAGGAACTGTCCAAAGCCCCCATATCCTATGATCCCAATCTTGTATATTTTCATAATCAATAAAGGCGCCTATGCCCGTATGTTAAACTCGCCATCGCCTATATTGTTTTGGTAAAAATCACCGGGCCGGTTTTACAACCACTTGGACCGGATGACAGTTGTAGGC
>SDZZ01000314.1 GCA_004173255.1 Chitinophagaceae bacterium
CCTGCCCGATTTCACCCACCAGGCTACTGGTATTGATTACGCAACCCTTCGTTTTTTTTAATTCTTCTATCCCGTACCGGGCGGTAAGCAGGATACTTTTTACATTCACATCGAAGAGCCTGGCCCATTCCGTATCGCTGGTTTCGTGCAGGGGAACAGATGGTGACGCAAGACCCGCGTTATTGTGGATTACATCGATCTTTCCAAACGTTGTTACCGTTTTTTTGATCGCCAGTTCAACATCAACCGGCTGCGACACATCGCCGGTTACAACCTGGGTTTCGTTAATTCCAAGAATCTGTAATGCTTTGGCGAGTGAAGCGCCGTCATTTGACATGATCATTATCCTGGCACCGTTGGACTGGTATTTTTTTGCGCATTCCAGCCCGATGCCCATCGAACCACCGGTGAGGAAAACCACTTTATCGTCCAGTAACTTCATTGTCTCCATTTACCTGAATAAATAAAATAACAGCGTCATGCTGACAAGCAGTGCCAGCGTAAGCACTTTATAATTTCCGATACCTCTCCATCCCCTGATGCGAAGGGGTTCGTAAAAACTTTTCCAGAAATATGTTTCGCGGCCTTCCTGGTGCACAGCCGGATAGGCAAATGACAGCAGCACCTGCATCAGCAGGCAAATACAGAAAAGATAAAATGCCATCATCATAAACGGGATGGCCGCAGCCGGATTCTGTGGCAATAATTTGTTCGTGATAAACACTGTTGCGCCAAGGGCCGATCCGATCCAGAGTGTATAACGGGCCGACCTGGCGGAAGCCTTTCCCCAGAAAATACCAAGCACGAAAACACAGGTAATCGGCGGGGCAAGGTGGGCGATGATGTCATTCAGCCCGTTAAAAATACTTTCGTACCGATTGAGCAATGGCAGTAGCAGGAGCGAAAACAGAAGCGCGATTACAGCCGATACCTTACCGGCAAAAACCAGTTGCCTGTCGGTAGCCTGTGGCCTGGTTCTTTTATACACATCGTAGCTGATCATGGTGGAGATAGAATTGAGTGCGCCTGAAATCTGGCTCATCAGTCCGGACAGAAGCGCTGCTACGAGTACACCTACCAGCCCCACCGGCAGCAACTGGGTAATCATCAGTGTATAGATGCCTTTTGACTGCACCACTGCATTTCCTGAACCGTCCATGCTGGTTATGGATGACAGGTCGAGCGAGCCGGTGCGATACAATGCAAAGGCCATCAGTCCGGGCAATACAAAAATAAAAACCGGTAGTATTTTGATAAAGCCGCAGAACAGTACTCCCACCCTTGCATGATTAAGATCTTTTGCACCCAGCACGCGTTGAACGATGGTCTGGTCGGCGCACCAGTACCAGATGCCCAGGATCGGATACCCGAGGAATACGGCGTACCAGGGCATTCCGCTGCTGTCGCCGGCCGGCCTCAGCATCGATAACCGTTGCAGCTCGCCATCGCGTGTCAGTACATCGACCATGGGTGACCAGCCACCAATTTTTTTGTAGGCCACATAACTGATCACCAGTGCCCCGGCCACCAGCACTACGGTCTGGATGGATTCAGTAATGACTACGGCTTTCAGTCCGCCGGTGATGGTATACAAACCCGTGACCAGTGAAATAATAATCACGCTGGTGTACATGTCTACATTGAAGAGGGTTTTGAGAACAATCCCTCCGGCCAGCATTGAAAATGCGATATGGATAATCACCGCCGATGCCAGGGATATGATGGTCAGCCAGTCGCGGCAGGCCCGGTCGTACCGCTTCTCCAGGAAATCAGGCAGGGTACTGACGCCCGAGCGGATATAAAACGGCGCAAAGAAAAGGGCCAGCAGTATCAGCGTGAACGCGGCCATCCATTCAAAATTGCCGTTAAGTAATCCGCTGTCAAACCCGCTCTGCGCAAGGCTTACCAGGTGAACGGTCGAAATATTGGTTGCGAAAAGGGCAAGGCCGATGGCCGGCCACTTCAGCGACTTGCCTGCCAGGAAGTATTCATTGGCAGAGCCGGGCATGTTTCCGCGGCTTGTTTTCCTGCCGGCCCATAACCCGACCAGCAGGATCAGCAGGATGTACCCGGCTGCAATGATGATATCTGTAGTTGCTATCAATGTCTGGATAAATAGTCGGTCATCTGGTGGCAGTTCATTTAAGGTCGCAGCTGCTGCCGGCTTCCTGCGGCGTATGGTATACTCCATCGCTTACCCTCACAGGATTCACAAAATGCTGCTGCAGGTGCGGAATATGTTCAAGGAACAAAGCTTCATGACCCAGGCTGATATGGTTAAACAAGACCAGGTGCTGGTGCAGCTGGCCCATATCACCTACATGCGGAACCACCGGTACATTGTACTTGCGGCAAAGCAGGCTCACGGTAATAAACTCACTGACCCCGCCCAGTCGCACCGCATCCGGCTGCATAAAGCCGGCGCTGTAGGTTTGTAAATAATTTTTAAACACTACCCTGTTTGGTACGTGTTCGCCGAGCGCCAGCCTTACCGGTGCAATAGCGTTTGCCAGTACCTGGTGGGCAAGCACATCATCGGGGTGTGTCGGTTCTTCAATCCAGTAGGGGTTCATGTTTTTCAGTTCATGGCAAATGCTGATGGCCTGAGGCAGTGTCCATTGCTGGTTGGCATCCAGCATTACGCTCGCCTGATCGCCCGCGGCTGCACGCACAAGCTGCGCCCGGCGCAGGTCGGTAGCTGCATCGGGCGATCCCACTTTCAGTTTCATGGCCGTAAAGCCACTATCCACTGCCTTCCTCACATTCTGTTTCACCTGTTTATCGCTGTAGTTGAACCATCCGATGGACGTGTCATATCCCGGGTAACCTGTTGCAAGGATTTTCTTCCGCTCTTCCCTGCCCTCTGCCTGAGCATTAATAAGCGCGATTGCATCTGCTGCAGTGAGTTCGTCTTCCAGGTAGGAAAGATCCAGCAATGCGACGATGGCTTCCGCGTCAAGGCTGTTCAGCAATGCCCACAGTGGTTGCTTACGTTTTTTTGCCCACAGGTCAAAGCAGGCATTGGTAACAGATGCCAATCCAAGATGTACCACACCTTTATGGGGGCCCAGCCACCGGAACTGTTGTTCATTGGATAACTGGTTAAACAACTGGCCGAAACCGGCCATTACTTCCTCAATATCGCGGCCCTTCAGCTGTTCCGCATAAAATGCCGCCGCCTTACATACCAGGTCATTCCCTTCACCCAGTGTGAAGGCAAGACCGGTACCGGTGATGCCACTTTCGTCCTTCAACTCCGTTACGGCATAAGAGTAAACCGGATCCCGGTGAATGGCATCACTGCCATGTCCGTGGCCCAGCGGATAACGTTTATCTGATATAGTAACAGCCCTGATCATCCGGTTATGTTTAGATTGTCGTAACCATTTTTTCCTGCCCGTTGATTTTTACTTTCACCTGTTGTTTACGTGGTGCGGAAAACCGGTAACTGGTTACCTTACCGTCTTTCCAGCTGAACTCAACGGTTATATTTCCACGGGCTTTGAGGCCTTTCACCGTGCCTTCCTTTTTCCACAGGTCAGGAATGGCAGGCAATAGTTCGATATAACCTGCGTGGCTCTGCAGCAGCATTTCCATGATGCCTGCTTCAGCACCAAAGTTGCCATCGATCTGGAAAGGCGGGCCGGCGGAGAGCAGGTTGGGATACACGCCGCCCCCAGCGCCATAGTTGATATCGGTTTTCAAAGTTGGCTTCAGTATTTCGCGCAGAAGTTTGAATGCGCGGTTTCCATCTAGCAGCCTTGCCCAGAAAAGTTGTTTGTGTGCGATTGCCCAGCTGGGTCCGTCATCGCCCCGCACTTCCAGTGATTTCTTTGCTGCTTCTGCAAGATCGGGTGTGCCCGTTGCCGTAATCAGTTTGCCAGGATAAAGTCCATACAGGTGCGAGATGTGCCGATGCTGCGGATCTGTTTCCTGGTAGTTTTCCAGCCATTCCATGATGCGGCCATCGGGTGCAATTACCCCTGGCGGTGGAAGCTGCGGCATGATCTTTTTTAATGTGTCGGCAAATTTTTTGTCAATCCCCAGTTTGCTGCTGGCGATGATAATGTTGCCAAACAGTTCGCGGATGATCTGGTTGTCGAACGTAGCGCCCTCGCAGATGCTCGCGTGTGTACCGTTGGGAAGTTTAAATGAGTTTTCGGGCGATGAGGACGGGGAGGTGACCAGCCAGCCGGTCCGTTCCTGTTTTACCAGTATACTTTTATAAAATAGCGCGGATCCTTTCAGGATAGGATAAATACTCTTGAGGTAACTGAGGTCACTGCTGTATTCATAGTGATCCCACAGGTTGTTGCATAACCAGCCCGATCCGGCTTTTGATACTCCCCATGAAGCACTTTCCCCAGGTTCGGTAAAACCCCATACATTGGTTATTACATGGGCTACCCATCCATCGGCATTATAGTAAGCCCTTGCGGTTTTGTGTCCGGGTTTCACCAGGCTTCGGACCAGTTCCGTCAGGGGTAAATTCAACTCGGACAGGTTCGACATTTCCACCGGCCAGTGGTTCATCTGCACATTGATGTCGAGATGGTAATCGCCGTTCCACGGTGTATGGACTTGGTTAGCCCACAGGCCCTGGAGGTTGGGCGGCAGCAATCCGACCCTTGTACTGCTGATGCTCAGGTAACGTCCGAACTGCATGAACAGGACCGGCAATGAGCGGTCATCTTCCGGATGTTTGTAGTGGGCAGCAAGGCGCTTGTCAGTTGTCAGCTCTTCAGACGCACCGGTACCCAGGTCAACCGAAACACGGTTGAACATCCGCTGGAAGGTTCGCAGGTGTTGTTGTTGCTGTAAGCCGTAATTCTTTTTTATTGCAGCAGCCATATTTGCGGCCACCTGTCTCCGGTACAGTTTGTTTTTGAAGTCGGTGGCGGAAGAAACAATGATTATGGCTTCATCTGCCCCCGTGAGCACCAGCCTGCCATCCCGGGCCGATAAGGTCCCGCCCGTTTTTAACACCTTCACTTCCGTGAGGTATAACATGCCTTTTCCATCGGTGCCGTTGTCAAGCTGCCCACTCAGCTGCAATGACTGCCCGCTGATCACTGATGTGCCTTTTTCGGGACGGGAAATGGCCACCGAAAAACTGATTCCGGCTTTTTTGCCCGACCGGATGCGGATGATGTTAACGTCATCACCAAAACTGGAGAAATATTCGCGCGTGTACGTTACATCGTCCAGTTCAAAACTGGTGGTGGCCTTTGCACTGTCGAGCGAAAGCCAGCGCCTGTATGATTTATAATTATCAGGTTTGCCCGGATAACTGTAAACGATATCAAGGTCGGCCAGCATCTGGAAACATCCCCACTGTTTACCTCCGGAGCCCGGACC
>SDZZ01000854.1 GCA_004173255.1 Chitinophagaceae bacterium
CGTATGCTATACTAACGGACTGGCACAGCATCCATGCGATCATGCCGGCAATAAACCAGCGCCTGTCACCAGCGGGCCTTTTTTTACGGAAGAAGAGGAAAAGGAACACGAGTGCCGGTGCATTGCGTACCACAACGCTCAGTATCGAATTTTTCATTGGCCATGACAGGGTGCCCGACATTGCACCCAAAAATTGCGTCAGGTTTTTTGCCTTGAATTCGACATGATGTGGCAGTGCCGGTGTGAGCCATGCCCCGATGGCAAACATCAGCAGCAGTAACCCCACCGAAAGCAGGCGTTTCCTGTTGCGGTCTGTCCCCGTGATATATTGCAGCAGTCCGATGCCTGCGGCAGCAGCAATTACAAAAATCCCGCTGGCCAGTGACAGGAAAGCCAGCACACCCAGGAATATACCTGTCCACCATTTCCCGGTAAAAGGCTGGTAGCTGATGGTATGCCAGAGTGTGGCCACACTGAAAAAGAATACCAGGTAAAACTGCAGCTGGAATCCCGCGAGGGAGTTTTCCCATGCATATGGGACTGCAAAAACCACAAATGTAAAGGCCAGTAGTGCAGGGAGGGACTTCCGCCCTGTCACTTTTTCCAGCAACCGGATGCAATACATCAGCACCAGCGCATGTACGCCGGCATTGAACACCATTTGCAGTAAAGGATTCCAGCTTTTGTTGATGGCCAGCAGTGCAAGGGCAACGATCCGTGTTGTAAAGATCCGGTGTTCGTTGTGCGGGGCAAACAGGTTACCTGCACCCAACGTGCCATCGAGGTATGGCTTGTACAGATTACCGGCTTCGCCATCCCACTGGTCCCAGAATGGGATGGGATTACCGAATTGCCGGACCAGCCAGAGTTTGACCCCAAAAAACAGTACGAAGAAAACCAGGTACCGGAGATACCTGTTCAGATTTTCTGAATCCCTGAATGACGTTAATGATGTTTTCAAAATAACTATTAATGTGTTGAACCGGGGCCCAACTTCATTTATTATCCTTTTTTCAATACCACGAAGAACTCGTTGCTGCCTGTCATGGTATGCACCAGCAGGTCAATTTTGAGTTGCAGTTGTTTTTGCAGGAAGA
>SDZZ01000315.1 GCA_004173255.1 Chitinophagaceae bacterium
GTGTAATAGGACGCGCAAAGTTCCGGGAACTTGCTGACAGTTGCCTGACATTTTCAGGAAAGGTAAAAACGGTAGGAAATGCGGATGAACGGGGAAATACATCAACTGGTTGCAGCTGTACAACGCGCCCGGGTGCCCTGTATGAACACCTTTTCAAAGGGGTAGGAGTGGCGGGAGGCGGATCAGGCGATGGCCAAGACAATCAGTAACTGGATGATCCCGACCGCGAGTCCGACGAGGAACCCGGTAATGGCAATCATCCTCAATGGCCGGGCCATTTTCTTTTCAATAGCTGCGGTAGCCTGCGACATATCGATGGCGGCTATCTTTTCAGTAGCCATTGCCTGCACATTGAATTCATTTTTCAGGTTTCCGGCAAACTGGCCAATGATCTTCGGGAACAGCTCCCCGATTTCCTTTATAAAAACTTCTTTCAGTGACACGATGGTTTTATCACCGATAAACATACTGATCATTGGCATCTGCTCTTTCAGCTTTACCCTCAGGAACTCGTCGATATGCACTTCGATCATGGGACGGATCTTTTCAAAGTTGGACGGGTCATTGATTTTCTGTTCCAGCCCATCCAGTGAAAACTGTCGGCTGATGAATAAACCGGCTTCACTTGCAAGTGTGGCCCTGGCGGCCGGAAGTACTCCCTGGAAAGTAAACCCGAGAAACCGGACGGGCTTTACCGGATGAAGCAACAGTGTAAATGGAAGACGCGCACAAAGAAGGCCGGTGAGGGCGGTGAGCAGGGGTATGAGCAGGAGCCAGTTATTCGACATATGCTGTAAATTAAAAAACCCCGGCCGTTTGAAGAGGGCCGGGGTCAAAATGGGGTGGCTTACCGGGTTCGAACCGGCGACCCCCAGAACCACAATCTGGTGCTCTAACCAACTGAGCTAAAACCACCATTTTCTGCGGCAGCAAAAATAGGTAAAAAGCATCTCATAAAAAACAGTTGCCCGGCAATACGACGATTATTTTTTATCGTATGTTTTACAGGAATACCTGTCAACCACTCATCAAAAACCCCTGTTAAAACCCTGTAAAAGCAAGAAATACATTGTTTTTGCGTTATTTTTGGAATATGCACAACGCACTTAAATACCTACTCAATATGAAGCGACTTCCAATTGTGATCATGATGATTGTGGCGGGATCGTTCCTGGCTTTCAGGAGCATGGGAAACCACAGCAGCGCACCACCGGACAAATACCAGGACATCCTGAAACTGGTGGGTTCTATGCTCAGCCAGGCACATTACAGCCCCCAGGATATCAACGATGATTTTTCAAAAAAGATTTTTTCAAAATACCTCAAGGACCTGGACGGCGAAAAGAACATGTTTCTCCAGTCCGATATCAATGCCCTGTCGAAAAAGTATGAAAACAGGATCGACGATGAGATAAAGGGTGCACCGGTTGAATTTTTCAAGGCGGCCGGCGCTGTGTTCCAGACCCGCATGGAGGAGAACTCAAAGGTTGTCGATCAGATCCTCGCAAAGCCCTTTGACTTCACTGTAGAAGAGAAAGTGAATCTGGACGGCGACAAACTTTCTTATGCCGGTACTGAAGCGGAGTTGCATGAACGCTGGCGTAAAAAGGTGAAATACCTTACACTCGAACGTTACTCGGACCTGCTGGACACACGCGAAAAGAATAAAGGCAAGGAAGGATTTGTGGCAAAAACAGATGCAGAGCTGGAAAAAGAAGCCCGGGAAAAAACAAAGAAAATTACGGACAGGATGTTTGAGCGTTACCGTCTCAAGTTTACCGATGACGATAAATTCAACCTGTTTGTGAATGCGATCACGACTACCATGGATCCGCATTCGGAATTTTTCCCGCCGGTGGACAAACGTTATTTTGACGAGGAAATGAGCGGTACTTTTTATGGAATCGGTGCATCGCTTCAGTATGATGAAGGCAATATCAAGGTAACCAGCATTGTGACCGGTAGCCCTGCCTGGAAATCAGGCGACCTGCAGGTGGGTGACATTATCCAGAAGGTAGGCCAGGGTGCTGCGGAACCGACCGAGCTGGCCGGTTACGTGGTGACCGATGCCGTGAAGATCATTCGTGGCAAACAGGGAACAGAAGTACGCCTGTATGTAAAAAAACAGGATGGTTCCTTGAAGACCATTACCCTTATACGCGATAAAATTGTGCAGGACCTGGAAACATTTGCGCGCAGCGCGGTTGTCAAGGAAGGGAACTCCAAGATCGGTTACATCTACCTGCCTGAATTTTATGCGGATTTCGAAAATCCGAATGGTCGCAGGAGTTACCTCGATGTGGAAACGGAAGTAAAGAAACTGAAAGAGGAAAAAGTAGATGGTATTGTGATCGACCTCCGCAATAATGGAGGTGGTTCGTTGTATGATGTGGTACAGATGGCCGGTCTCTTCATTGAAGATGGCCCCATAGTGCAGGTAAAGGATCGCGAGAACAGGCCAAGTGTATTGAAGGATAAAGATAAGAACGTGCTCTACTCAGGCCCGCTGGCGGTAATGGTAAATGAATTCAGTGCTTCGGCGTCTGAAATCTTTGCTGCTGCCATCCAGGATTACGGACGTGGGGTAATCATTGGTTCAACGTCTACTTACGGTAAAGGAACGGTGCAGCGGAATATCGGTCTTGACCCCGAAACCGGTTTTTCTGTGTCCAACTCGGACCTCGGTACAGTTAAACTGACACTGCAGAAATTTTATCGTATCAATGGCGGATCTACCCAGCTGAAAGGTGTGGAATCGGATATTGTGCTGCCCGACCAGCTGGAACTGCTCAAAGTGCGCGAAAAAGACGATAAAGATGCTTTACCATGGGACGAGATCAGCAAGTCGCCATACAATGCCTGGAACGCGGGATATGACCTGAAAGTAATACAGCAGCTGAGTAATGAGCGCCTTTCTAAAGATGAAGCCTTCAAGCTGATCAAGCAGAATGCAACGTGGCTGGCAAAACAGAATGAAAAGGATTACTCCCTCAGGCTTTCTGATTATAATAAGGAACAAAAATCCATCAAGACAACCATCCAGACCAATGACTCGCTTACTAAACTGCGTCAGGAGAATGTGGTGGCAGCTTTGCCAGGCGAAGTAGACCGTTTTGCAGAAGACAAAAGCAAGCAGGATCGTTTTAACCAGTGGCTTAAAAACCTGCGCAAGGATATTTATCTTGACCAGGCAGTAAAAGTAATGGGTGACATGATCAGCCAGCAGAACCTGGCTAAAGGCAAAACAGAAGAGCCGCTGAAAAAGGCATTCTGAGTCCGGCAAGCCGGCAGCGCCGGTGGCGGAAAGCCGAACTGAATTCTTAAAACAGTTTAAGAAAATACATTCGATACCCCGGTTTAATCGCCGGGGTATTTTTATTTTACAGGTATCGGTTCACACACCGGAGTGCTAGACAAGATACCGCTGGTTCAATATGTTTATATGATGGGTTACATGGCCAAGAAGCGTGTAACCCAGGGCGCGCACATAGGTGGGGCTGTTATTGGCAATACCGTCACTCTCCAGCTGTTCTTCATCAAAAGAAGCATACATCAGCCGGGATGATTCACGGATATTTTTAAATTCATTGACCAGGTCATCCCATTTTCTTTTATCGGCCTTCGAATTGGCTGCAAAAAGGTTTTCATCGAACCCAGGCAGGGGAGTGGTGCTCTTCCTGGCAAAGGAAAGTGCACGATAGGCAAAAACCCGCTCGGTATCGATGATATGCTGCAGCACTTCGCGGATGGTCCATTTTTCCGGTGCGTAGCGGTGATCGTATAATGTTTCGGGGATCGTATCGAGCAACTGGTAGAAACGCGCTGTATGCACGTTGAAAGCTTCCATCAGGTCTTCTTCCCTGACCTGTTCAATATATCCATGGTAGAAGGCGGCTGCCCTTGAAAGATCCGGACGCATAGGTTTCTTTTTTCCGAAGGTCGGGAATTTATATCAACACATCGCCCGGTGATGATGAACGGCCTTCACCGGCCAGGGGTACATGCATTGCGCTCGGGGCTGTTGGTGCACCAGCTGCCGTGCAGTTTATATGCTCCGGTCAGATACCGCCAGCGACAACCAGTTTTTTGGTTTCGATCAGGTGGTTGCTGTTGGAGAAGATGCTGATGAAGTAGGTGCCAGGCAGCAGTCCGGTCATCTGTACCACGGTACGACCCATCACTTTCTCTTCCCTCAGTTTCTGTCCGAGTACGTTGTACACAATGATCGTTTTGGCCGGAACGACCGATGGTATGCCGATGTTGAACAAGGACACTGCGGGGTTTGGCCACAGCAGTATTTCATACATGCCAAACTGCGGACCAACCGGTACCTCCTGCGAGTAACTGATGCTGTTATCATAACCGATCATTTTCAGGCGGTAGAAAGTAACACCCTTGTAGTGATTGGGGTCGAACAGGGTATAGTTCAGGTCCACCACACTGTAACCGGCTGTTGCCCCCGATGCTTGCGAGCCAACGGCATAGAGGGCGGCTTCATTGCTGAAGCGACGTTCCACCACAAAGGTTTTGATGTTGATTTCAGGATTGGTTTTCCAGTAAGTTTTTACCATGCCACTATCGACACGGAAGGCATTAAACCAGAGTTTGGTTTTGGCCACCTTGTTCTTATCGGCCAGTTTGGTGTAATAATGGTCAGTTGCCCCCAGGTTATCGAAGTTGCGCATATTAACACCGTGCGAAGCATCGGCACTGGCGGTGGTCAGCGAACCCATCTCCGGCGTTCGTTGCGGGTAACCAACATCCCAGCGATTATCCGTGTATTGGGTTACATAGGCCTGACTGCGGTTCTGGGCAAAATATTCGCCCTCATCCTTTACCTGGTGTTCCAGGAATATGTCCGATTCCTCCATACCCGGTGCGCCGGATTTGCCGATCTGCCAGGTTTTATTGACCGTCTGTGAAACCATTTTTGTGTTGTCAAAATCGCTGACGTTCACACTGTCGAACACACCCACGTAGTAGTCGGCCTGCTGTCTCCTCCTGGCGCGGATAGCCGCAGGCGTATACGCGTCTTCCTTTGATCCCACCGGAAACACAACGATGCCGTCCGTGTTCGTCAGTTTTTCACGCAGGAGCAACCCGTCGCCGGGCTTGTTGCCGGTAACAAAGTATTTTGACGAGTCGTAACCTGAAATTTTCCCCGGGTTATTATTTCCCACCACCATTACCTGGTCGTTCAGGTAAAAATGTCCGTCGCTGAAGTTTACTTCATTGCGCGCTTTGGCGGAACCGTCTTTCAGTTCAACCCCGCTTTTATTATCTACTTTTATTTTTGGAAATGTGGTACCGGTTTTTGTGGCAGCGTTATATCCCCCGCGGATCGTTTGC
>SDZZ01000855.1 GCA_004173255.1 Chitinophagaceae bacterium
TCTATCGGTGTTACCGGCATCGTGTTGAAGTACCGGGTTCCTGCTTCAGGCCCGCACTACGATAAGGATTGTGATTGCGAAAAAGACCCGGTGAAACCGATGGCCTTACAGGATGCCCAACGTGCGATGGGCCTGGTTCGCCTGAACGCGAAAAGTCTGAACATTAACCCGGATAAAATTGGTGTGATGGGCTTTTCTGCAGGTGGCCACCTGGTGGCGGACATCAGCACGCGTTACCGAACCCGGCTTTACCCGGTGAAGGATGAGGCTGATCAAACGAGTTGCCGGCCCGACTTTGTTATTTCATTTTACCCAGGGCATATGACCTTCCATGCCAAGAAGCCCTATGAAATAAATCCAACCCTTCCGGTTGATAAAAACACACCGCCAACGTTTTTACTGCAGGCAGGAAACGACCCCATCGACACAATCCAGAATTCACTGGTGTATTACATCGCGCTGAAGAAGGCGGGCGTACCGGCGGAATACCATGTGTATGCGGAAGGCGGGCATGCATTCGGGTATAAAAAAACCAGCCAGCCAATCAAGGATTGGGAGAAGTTGCCGATAGCTGATTGGCCCCGGTTGGTAGAAACCTGGTTGCATACCATCAACATGATCGATGAGCAGTAAATGGATATTTTGAAGAAAAATTAAAGTGCCTTGCTATGTTTTACAGCATTTCTTTGATCGTGGGAATTATCCTGCTGGCCGCATCGTTGTTTCTTTTCCGGCAATCGCTGGCATTTATCAAACAAAGCGAGCGGGCCACGGCCACCGTGATTGAGCTGGAAAGCATTACAGATAACGATGGTACCACGTTCAAGCCGATCTTCCGGTTTAAAACCAGCCTGAACCAGGAAGTACATTACCGGCATATTTCATCGACGGCACCACCCAGCTGGAAAATAGGAGAAACCGCTATTGTGGCGTACGACCCGGGCAACCCGGAAGCCTGCAGGCTGCTGACCTATTTCGGCGTTTTCAACTGGACGATCATATTAATGGCGATTGCAATGCCCTTGCTGGTGATCGGCGGCGGGTACTTTATGATGCAGCAATTATTGAAATAGGTTCACCTGGCTAGAAACTAAAA